>JBCBJE010000076.1:0-10919 GCA_038523735.1 Cyanobacteria bacterium J06626_18
CCACTCTTCTACCCTTCCAACCCTCTACTCTTCTACTCTCAAGCGGGTGACAACTGCTTCACTTTTGTAATCAAAGAATCCATGGACGAACTACTAGAAGAAGGCATCGATAAATTCGTGAAGCCCTTCGACACGCTCATGGATTCTTTGATTACAAAAGTGAAGCAGTTGTCACCCGCTTGAGAGTAGAAGAGTAGAGGGTTGGAAGGGTAGAAGAGTGGTCGAATCAAGTGACCAGTGATAGGTCGCGAAACCAACCAGACACACCTTTTCCCCTTCCCCCTTTTGCCTTTTCCACACCCCACTACCTATCCACCCTGCTACCCATCCATCCCATCACCCACCCACTCCCCTTGCCATGGTTACTCTGCTCGAAAATCCTCTCCGCATTGGCCTCCAGCAAGACCGCATTCCTGAACCACAGATTCTCATTATCTTTGGGGCTTCTGGCGACCTGACTCACCGTAAGTTGGTGCCAGCACTGTATCAGATGAAGCGTGAGAGGCGTTTGCCCCCTGAACTCACCATCGTCGGGGTAGCTCGCAGAGATTGGAGCCATGACTATTTTCGGCAGCACCTGCGCGAAGGGGTCGAAGAATTCGGGGGTGGCCTGGGCAATGAGGCGGTCTGGCAGAACTTTGCCGATGGCTTGTTCTATTGCTCTGGCAACATCGACCAGCCCGAAAGCTATCACAAGCTCAAGGCGTTCTTGGCCGAGCTAGACGAGAAGCGCGGTACACGCGGCAATCGAGTGTTCTACCTGTCAGTTGCGCCTCGCTTTTTTGGCGAAGCAGCTGAACAACTGGGTGCCGCAGGGATGCTGGCAGACCCAACCAAGCAGCGTCTGGTGATTGAGAAGCCGTTTGGTAAGGATATTGGGTCAGCTCGGGTATTGAATCGAGTGGTGCAGCAGGTTTGTCGCGAGGAGCAAATCTATCGCATTGACCATTACTTGGGTAAGGAAACGGTGCAGAACCTGATGGTGTTTCGTTTTGCGAACGCCATTTTTGAGCCCCTGTGGAACCGTCAATTTGTCGATCATGTGCAGATTACTGTAGCTGAGACGGTGGGTCTAGAAGGGCGGGCGGGCTACTACGAGACGGCAGGTGCGCTGCGCGACATGGTGCAAAATCACCTGATGCAGCTCTTCTGCCTGACCGCAATGGAGCCCCCCAACTCGCTTGATGCCGACAGCATCCGGAATGAAAAAGTTAAGGCCCTGCAGGTAACTCACTTAGCCGATCCCAATGATTTGTCGCAGTGTGCGATACGCGGTCAGTATGCACCCGGCTGGATGAAGGGACAACAAGTGCCCGGCTATCGGGATGAGGATGGAGCTAGCGATGAGTCCACAACGCCAACTTATGCTGGCCTGAAGCTGATGGTGGATAACTGGCGCTGGAAGGGGGTGCCCTTCTATATGCGAACTGGCAAGCGGATGCCGAAGAAAGTGTCAGAGATTTCGATTCACTTTAAAGAAGTGCCTTACATGATGTTTCAGTCGGCGGCTCAACAGCTCAGCCATAATGTGCTGGCGCTAAGAATTCAGCCGAATGAGGGCATTGCCATGCGCTTTGAGGTGAAGACCCCTGGCAATTCGCTACGGACGCGATCGGTGGCGATGGACTTCCGTTATGATGCAGCCTTTGGCAAGGCGAACACAGATGCCTATGCCCGCTTGCTGGTAGATTGCATGTTGGGTGATCAAACTTTGTTTACCCGTGGTGATGAGGTGGAAGCCTCTTGGCGAATGCTGACACCGGTGCTAGAAGCCTGGGGTGCACCCGCCGACCCGACGGCGATCCCACTTTATGAGGCAGGTACGTGGGGGCCTGTAGAAGCTGAACTCTTGTTGAATCGCGATCGCCGTCGCTGGCGCAGACTCTAGCATCATCCTTAAGCTCACCTGAATCGCGATTAATTTCGATAGGATGTAGACGATTTAGGAAAACTGTGTCCGATAAAATCTCGCTCGATCTTCACGCTTATCAACTTAGCTGTCATGACTACAACACCCGTTGTTGCCCTCCAAAAACCCAAAGATATTTCCATTGAGGAGATTGAAGACGAACTCCGTGACATCTGGCGGAGTCAAGATGGTGGAACCACGGCTCCTGTTGCTACGCGGGCCACTACCTTCAGCATTATCGTATACGAACCCGATGAATTTCAGCAGCTTTTAGCCGCGCTTGCGTTTTACAAGGGCGCGATCGATGGCCAACATGGCCCGCAGACGCGTGAGGCGGTACGACAGGCCCAGATAGCTTATGGATTACGGGTGACCGGGCGTGTGGATAGCTCGACACTAGCGCGCCTACGAGAGGAATATGCCAACCTCCCGCCGCATCAAAAGGCGTTCTCTAATCCTGATCGGCGGGGATTTGACTTAGGCGAGGCGATCGCAGCTCACAATCCTTGCCGCGTAATTACCCTCTGCCCCACGCTGGGCGATGATGTAGGGGTAACCGCACAGGTCTCAGCCTATTGTCCTGTGCAGAAGCGCAATGCCACAAACCTGATTTGTTGTGAGTACATTACGTTGCGCGGCACTAAGACAGCCCTGGAGCGCGTCGCCGGAATTGTGTCTTCGCTGATGATTGGCGACCTCCCCAAGTTTGTCTGGTGGAAAGCGACCCCCAATCCTGAACAGGCTCTCTTTCGCAACCTGGCCGATACCAGCAACTGCTTAATCGTAGATTCCAGCTACTTTAGTGATGCCGAGTCTGAACTCAACAAGATTCAGGAAATCACCGAGTCCGGCAAGTACATTGCGGACCTCAACTGGCACCGGCTCTCGCCGTGGCAAGAGCTGATGGCGGAAGCCTTTGACCCCCCCGAACGACGTGATGCACTGACAGAAATAGATCACATCAGTATCGATCATGAGCCGGGCAACGCCTCACAGGCCCTTATGTTCTTGGGATGGTTCGCTAGTCGCCTTGGTTGGACCCCTGTTCGCTATGTTGACGAAGGAGGCGATTATGGGATTCGCAAAATTTACTTTGAGAGCGACTATCGCAAAGAAATTGAGGCCGAACTCGCCTCGATTCCAGTAGCCGACGTGGGTGAGGTCATTGGGGACCTTGTGGGCATTCGCCTGTCCTCCGGTAATCAACAGGCAGACTGCTGCACGATTCTCTGCTCTGAGACAACAGGCTGCATGCGGATGGAAGCCGGAGGGGGTGCTCAAGCCTGTCGCGTTGAAGAAGTCAGCGCTATTTCAGACCAGCGAGCTGATCTCATCTTGGGACAGCAACTTCAGCGCTGGGGTGAAGATATCCTTTACCAAGAGAGTCTGGCCATGGCGGATCAAGTTCTGCGGCTGTGTCCCTGAGGCTGCTTCATAATAAAGCCGTACCTACTGCCGTGATTGCATGTTTGGAACTTTTCAGCAAACGACCCTACGCGTCGAAGTGGACGCCACCGCAGCCATCATTCGCGATAGTCTGCTTCAACCGCGTCAGTTTAAGCAGTGGCAATGGCCTCAAACGTTTTCAGAAGGCCTACCTGACATGCTCGAAGTCGGGACAACCTTCACCAGCTATCTGGGTCCCGCAAAGGTCCAACATCAGGTGACAGCTCTCTCCCCCCAAAGTATCCGCCTTATGGTGTGGGAGGGTGTCGATGGCTTCCACGAATGGTACTGGGGCAACGAATGGGTGCAGTCGCGTCTAGAAGGTATCTCAGTGCTGCCACTCAACCTAGCTCAAAGCGTCAACCTGTGGCGGCTGCAGCGCTTTCTACAGCAACAGCAAGTGCTGAGTAAAGAGGGCAGTTAGCGTTGTTTATTATTGGTTATTTGTTATTCGTGGTTTGTTGACGGCTGATGATTGATAATTGCCTGCAAAAGTTAACCAACCAGCTACTAACGATGAATCACGAACCAGTAACTAAGAATGAATAACCCAGAACACTGTTAATGAACCGACCGTTTTTTAGGCTGCGTTCTTACTTCGACAGAAGCCCCATGGGAGGGAAGTCCTTCAGCTTCGGTGAGGCGAACGATCGCACCAGCAACTTTATTGAGTGCGCCAGGCGAGTATTGAATGAGACTGGAGTGCTTCATAAAGGTTTCTGTGCTTAGGGCTGAGGCATAGCGAGCAGCACCTGAGGTCGGTAGTGTGTGGTTCGGCCCTGCCAAGTAATCACCTACCGCCTCGGGCGTTGAATGCCCCAGAAAAATAGCCCCAGCGTGACGAATCTGTTCGAGCAATGACCACGGATCTTCGACTTCCAGCTCCAGATGTTCGGGGGCGAACTCGTTGGAAAGGGTTGCCGCAACTTCCAAGGTATCGACCACGATCGCAGCTCCATAGTTAGCGATCGACTTCTCGGTGAGGGTTTGACGAGGATGGCCCTGCAATTGTTGGGCCACTTCTCTAGCCACCTGTTCAGCGAGTGTGGCATCAGTGGTGATCAAAATCGCCGCAGCCATGGGGTCATGTTCGGCTTGGGCAAGCAAATCAGTAGCTACAAAAGCCGGATTGGCCGTGTGATCGGCAATAATCAGTACCTCTGAGGGGCCTGCCAACGAATCAATCCCTACGGTGCCAAAGACTTGCTTTTTGGCTAGCGTTACGTAGATGTTGCCAGGTCCTGTGATGATATCTACTTTGGGAATGGTTGCGGTTCCATAGGCCAGTGCCGCAATTGCCTGGGCGCCTCCAACCCGATAGATTTCGGTAACGCCTGCTTCTTGAGCGGCCACCAAAACAGCCGGGTTGATGGCACCACCTTCACCGGGTGGAGTGACCATCACAATCCGCTCAACCCCTGCCACCTTAGCGGGAACCGCATTCATGAGTACCGTACTAGGGTAGGCCGCCCGTCCTCCAGGTACATACAGCCCTGCCCTATCGACCGGCGAGTAGCGCTTACCGAGTACGACATCCCCCTGAAAATCAACCCAGCTACTGGGTACCCGCTGGCGATGAAAGTCTTGGATATTTTGATGCGAAAGACGAATCGCATCAATTAATTCTTTGGAGACCTGCTGGTAGGCGGCATCAACCTCAGAGCCACGAACTCGCAGCATGTCTACCGAAATCGTTTGGTCATCGAAATCAGCAGTGTACTGCAACACGGCTTCATCGCCCTGACGCTGTACGGCTTGCAAGATTTCCCGAACGGTTGCCTCTTTGTGAAAAACCTGATCGTCGTGGGTACGGTTGCAAATACGCTGCAGCTCTACTTGAGCGTCAGTTAGCTGGTTGATAATGCGCAGCATTGGGCACAAAACCTGACTTAATGAGTGGTAAAGCCTAACTAGCTAAGAGCACTAAGCTCCTTGCCTGAGCTTGCTGTGAGGCAGACACCCCAACTGTCTTATAGCTTAACGCGATATTAACTGCCCACTCCGAAGTTTTTGAACACTTTCAAAAATAAATGCTATGATACTCTATCTGACATCTGATCAGTTCAGTTACTCCCACCCTAGCTAGGATACCTGTGGCAAACATCAAGTCTGCAATCAAGCGTGTTCAGATAGCGGAACGGAATCGTCTCCGCAATCGCTCTTACAAGTCGGCGGTCAAAACGCTCACAAAGCGCTATCTCATTGCCCTAAATGACTATTCTGCAAATCCTGGGCCAGAGACTATGGCTTTGGCCCAGGAAGAGTTGTCGGCGACTTTCAGCAAAATTGACAAAGCTGTAAAGCGGGGCGTTTATCATCAGAATGCAGGTAGCCGTCGCAAATCAAAGTTAAGTAAAGCTCTAAAGCAGACTGAGGCAAAGCTCTCAGAAGCGACCTAGTTTGTTTGGCCTATCCAGGACTGCCAAATGCAGTTAGTCGATACGCATGTTCACATCAACTTTGAGACGTTTCGTCCCGATCAGGACGAGATAGCTGATGCATGGCGTCAAGCAGGTGTGGTTCATCTCGTTCACTCTTGTGTTGAGCCAGCTGAGTTTGAAGGGATTCAAGCGATCGCTGATCGATACCCTGAGGTTTCCATTTCGGTAGGACTGCATCCGCTGGATATGGATAAGTGGACATCGCAAACTGCTGACCAGATTGAAGCCTATGCCCGTTCAGATAAGCGCATCGTAGCGATTGGCGAAACGGGATTGGACTTTTACAAGGCCGATAACCAAGCGGTTCAGAAGGAAGCTTTCTGGCGACAGTTGCAAATTGCACATCAACTGAACCTACCGGTCATTGTTCACTGCCGCGACGCCGCCGCCGAAGCGGCTCAGCTGATCCAAACCTTTCAGGCCAGCTACGGTCCTGTAATGGGCGTGATGCATTGCTGGGCGGGAACACCTGAAGAGACTAAGTTGTTCTTAGATCTGGGTTTCTACATTAGCTTTAGTGGCATCGTCACCTTTAAGAACGCGCATCAGGTTAAGGCATCGGCTCGATGTGTTCCCCTTGACCGTCTCCTAGTTGAGACGGATTGTCCTTTTCTGACACCGGAACCTCGACGCAAAGAACGTCGGAATCAGCCTGCCAACGTGCTCCATGTAGCAACTTATTTGGCGGAGCTACGGAACGAGCCGCTAGCAAAGCTGGCGCAGCAAACTACCTGTAATGCAATCAGGCTGTTCAAGCTATCTATTAAAGCATTGGTCGAAGCAGCGCCATCGGCCATGCCAACGACCGCGGACACCTCGGCAAGTTAGTAGGTTCCGAGCTTTCTGGGTTGACAGGTGTTGACAAAATACTCAAATTAGGCTCTTTTTGTTAAGCTTGTCAGCGATATGAGGTGTAAACTGTTTTCTGGGGGTGTTGGCCTAACTATAAGAAGGCAGTCATGTCAAGTATTAGACAAAGAGATTTCAAACCTTATTAATTTGTCAACACCCGCTTTAATTCTGTTTTGTTCACTATTGTGGCTTGAGGACTAAGTTTGAGTTCAAAAAAGGGGTGCGATAAGGGTTCCTGCAAAATCCGGACGCGGCATGGGTCCGAGTTTTGAACCTGGTTGTACTCTACACTCTTCGCGCGATCGCGTGATTGCTGTCATCTGACCAAGTTTCTGTACCGAATGTAGGGTTTGTCCGCCTGAGGAGACGCATGACCGACCAAATCACAACGGTTTCCACCTTTGCTTTGCCCGACCTTGTCGAAATCCAGCGTTCTAGCTTCCGTTGGTTCCTGGAAGAAGGACTGATTGAGGAGCTAGATAGTTTCTCGCCAATCACGGATTACACAGGCAAGCTGGAACTTCACTTTTTGGGTAAAGAATACAAGCTTAAAAGCCCAAAATACATGGTGGACGAGGCGAAACGCCGAGACGCAACGTATGCAGTGCAAATGTATGTGCCGACGCGCCTGATCAACAAGGAAACAGGTGAAATCAAGGAGCAGGAGGTCTTCATTGGCGATCTGCCCCTGATGACTGACCGGGGTACCTTCATCATCAACGGTGCTGAGCGCGTTATCGTCAACCAGATTGTTCGTAGTCCCGGAGTCTATTACAAGGCTGAGACGGATAAAAACGGACGTCGTACCTACAACGCTAACCTGATCCCGAACCGGGGAGCTTGGCTGAAATTTGAAACTGACAAAAACGGCCTTGTTTGGGTTCGTATTGACAAGACGCGTAAGCTGTCTGCCCAGGTTTTGTTAAAAGCTCTGGGACTCACCGACGGCGAGATCTTCGATTCTCTGCGCCATCCTGAGTACTTCCAGAAGACGATCGAGAAGGAAGGGCAGTTTAGCGAAGAAGAAGCTCTGCTGGAGCTATATCGTAAACTGCGTCCCGGTGAACCACCCACGGTGACGGGAGGGCAGCAACTGCTAGAGTCTCGCTTCTTTGATCCCAAGCGCTACGACCTAGGCCGAGTAGGGCGTCACAAGCTCAATCGCAAGCTTCGATTGAGCATTCCCGACACATTCAGGGTCTTGACGCCTCAAGATATTCTGGCAGCAGTAGACTACCTCATCAACCTCGAGTTCGACATTGGTGCTGTAGACGATATTGACCACCTGGGCAATCGACGCGTACGGTCGGTCGGTGAGCTACTGCAAAATCAGGTCCGGGTGGGCTTGAATCGTCTGGAGCGCATCATTCGTGAGCGGATGACAGTTTCTGATTCTGACTCTTTGACACCCGCTTCTCTGGTGAACCCCAAGCCCTTGGTGGCCGCTATCAAGGAGTTCTTTGGCTCAAGCCAGCTCTCGCAGTTCATGGACCAAACCAATCCGCTGGCAGAGCTGACACACAAGCGCCGTCTCAGCGCGCTTGGCCCCGGTGGTCTAACCCGTGAGCGGGCGGGCTTTGCAGTGCGCGATATCCACCCCTCACACTACGGTCGGATTTGCCCCATCGAAACGCCAGAGGGTCCTAATGCGGGCTTGATTGGTTCCTTAGCAACGCATGGCCGGGTCAACGACTTCGGCTTTATCGAGACACCGTTCTACCGTGTTGAGGGCGGGCGGGTACGCCGTGACCTTGAGCCTGTCTACATGACAGCTGACGAAGAAGATGACTTGAGGGTAGCTGCAGGTGATTTGCCGACGGATGCCGAGGGCAACATTCTAGGCGATATTGTTGCTGTCCGATACCGGCAGGACTTCTCAGCAACGCCTCCGGATGAGGTGGACTTTGTGGCTGTCTCGCCGGTACAGATTATCTCCGTGGCTACCTCGCTGATTCCTTTCTTGGAGCATGATGACGCGAACCGAGCGCTGATGGGATCAAACATGCAGCGTCAGGCTGTGCCTCTACTGCGCCCCGAGCGCCCCCTGATTGGAACGGGATTGGAAGCGCAGGCGGCGCGCGACTCGGGCATGGTGATTGTGAGCCGCACGCCTGGTGAAGTTGTGTACGTCGACGCGGATCAAGTCCGTGTTCGGGATCCAGAAGGAACCATCCATGATTACCCCCTGCAAAAGTATCAGCGCTCCAACCAAGACACCTGTTTGAACCAGCGACCTCTGGTGTTTTTGGGCGATCGCATTCAGGCAGGTCAGGTACTGGCAGACGGCTCAGCGGCTGAGGGCGGTGAAATTGCCCTGGGCCAAAACGTCGTTATCTCCTACATGCCCTGGGAGGGTTACAACTACGAGGATGCCATTCTCATCAGTGAGCGGCTGGTGTATGACGATGTCTACACCTCCATCCACATTGAGAAGTTTGAGATTGAGGCTCGGCAGACCAAGCTGGGGCCAGAAGAAATCACCCGCGAAATTCCCAACGTGGGTGAGGACGCACTCAGACAGCTCGATGAAACCGGCATTATCCGCATTGGAGCCTGGGTGGAATCAGGCGACATCCTGGTCGGTAAGGTGACCCCGAAGGGTGAATCCGATCAGCCGCCGGAAGAGAAGTTGCTGCGGGCAATTTTCGGCGAAAAAGCTCGGGACGTGCGCGACAACTCGCTACGCGTTCCCAACGGTGAGAAAGGTCGGGTCGTCGATGTCCGAGTCTTCACACGGGAGCAGGGCGACGAATTACCACCGGGAGCCAACATGGTGGTGCGGGTCTATGTGGCCCAAAAACGGAAGATTCAGGTCGGCGACAAGATGGCCGGTCGCCATGGCAATAAGGGCATCATTTCTCGCATTTTGCCGATCGAAGATATGCCGTATTTGCCTGACGGTCGTCCCATCGACATTGTCCTGAATCCCTTGGGCGTCCCGTCCCGTATGAATGTGGGACAGGTGTTTGAGTGCTTACTGGGCTGGGCCGCCGAAAACCTGGATGTACGCTTCAAGATCACGCCGTTTGATGAGATGTACGACAAGGAAGCGTCGCGCAATACAACTCATGGCAAGCTGCAGGAGGCCAGACACAAGCAGGGCCAGCCCTGGGTCTTTGATGCTGATGATCCCGGTAAAATTCAGCTCTATGACGGGCGGACAGGCGAAGCGTTTGATCGTCCGGTCACTGTAGGCGTCGCCTACATGCTGAAGCTGGTTCACCTGGTAGATGACAAGATTCATGCTCGCTCGACCGGTCCTTACTCTTTGGTGACGCAGCAACCCTTGGGCGGTAAAGCTCAGCAGGGTGGTCAGCGCTTTGGTGAGATGGAGGTTTGGGCACTGGAAGCCTTTGGTGCAGGCTATACCTTACAGGAGCTGCTGACAGTCAAATCGGACGACATGCAGGGTCGTAATGAAGCCCTAAATGCGATCGTGAAGGGTAAGGCCATTCCTCGACCCGGTACGCCCGAGTCCTTCAAGGTCTTGATGCGGGAGCTGCAATCTCTGGGTCTTGACATTGCTGTGCATAAGGTTGAAACCCGCGAAGACGGCACCAGTCGTGACGTAGAAGTGGATCTCATGGCTGACTTAAATAGCCGTCGCACACCGTCCCGACCGACCTACGAGTCTATTACTGCCCCTGAGCCGGAAGAGGTTGTCGAAGAGCAACAACCCCAGTGAGGTTGGGAACGAAATCGTTCCCAACCTTTACTCCCACCAAAACTCGAACACAGTTGCAGAAGGAAAGAGCTGAGCATGCCTAAGCTAGAACAGCGGTTTGATTACGTCAAAATTGGGATCGCCTCACCCGAGCGGGTTCGTCAGTGGGGCGAGCGCACGCTACCCAATGGGATGGTCGTGGGTGAGGTCACCAAGCCTGAGACGATCAACTACCGGACTCTGAAGCCTGAGATGGACGGGCTTTTTTGTGAGCGCATTTTTGGTCCCGCAAAGGATTGGGAGTGTCACTGCGGCAAATATAAGCGGGTACGACACCGGGGCATTGTTTGTGAGCGCTGCGGCGTCGAGGTCACTGAGTCGCGGGTGCGGCGTCACCGCATGGGCTACATCAAGTTAGCGGCTCCTGTAGCGCACGTATGGTATCTGAAAGGGATCCCCAGCTACATTGCGATTCTCCTCGACATGCCACTGCGAGACGTTGAGCAGATCGTTTATTTCAACGCTTATGTAGTTCTCGATCCTGGCAACGCGGATAACCTCACCTACAAGCAACTGCTGACCGAGGATCAATGGATTGAGATTGAGG
>JBCBJE010000077.1:0-10900 GCA_038523735.1 Cyanobacteria bacterium J06626_18
AACCATTATTAAATCTCGTTCACAAACAAGGCAAGTCATCTGTGAACAGCGTTCAAGAAAGTTAATAGAAAAGGCGACCCAGATATCTAGGTCGCCTTATACACAGCTATATCTCAGCAGTTTTGGGAATCAGACAACGACTAATCAGCGGCTGCCGACGTCAAGAGTTCGCGTCGCTGACCAGGCTGAATCGTCACCTTACCGGCGTCATCGACATCGACGACCGCCGTATCACCTTCACCCAGGCGGCCTGAGAGAATTTCCTCAGCCAAGGTGTCTTCCAAAAGACGCATGATGGCACGGCGTAGCGGACGCGCTCCATAGCTGGGGTTGTAGCCCTCTTCCACCAGCCGATCTTTGAACCGCTCGGTAACCTCCAAGGTGATACCTTGCTCAGTAAGGCGCCCGAAGACTTCCTTCAGCAATATATCGGAGATCTGTTTGACCTCGTCTTTGGTGAGTTGACGGAAGACGATGATTTCGTCGAGTCGGTTTAAGAACTCAGGTCGGAAGTACTGCTTCAGCTCTTCGTTAACCAAAGAACGGATGCGATTGTACTGGGACTCGGCCTGATTCTCTTCGAAGTCGAAACCGAGACCGCCGCCACCTTTCTCAATGACCTTCGATCCAATGTTCGAGGTCATGATCAGGAGCGTATTCTTGAAGTCAACCGTGCGGCCCTTGGCATCGGTCAAGCGACCATCTTCCAAGATTTGCAGCAGCATGTTGAAAACATCGGGGTGGGCCTTTTCAATCTCGTCGAATAGAACCACCGTGTAAGGCCGGCGCCTAACAGCTTCAGTCAGCTGCCCACCTTCGTTATAACCAACGTAGCCAGGAGGCGAACCGATCAGCTTGGAGACTGTATGGCGCTCCATGAATTCCGACATATCGAGCCGGATCATAGCTTCTTCAGAACCGAAGAAGTAAGCCGCTAGAGACTTAGCCAATTCCGTTTTACCGACGCCAGTCGGACCCGAGAAGACGAAGCTAGCAATTGGACGGTTGGGGCTCTTGAGACCCACACGCGCTCTACGAATTGCTCGTGAGATCGCTTTGACAGCCTCATCCTGACCAACCAACCGCTGATGCAAGGTATCTTCCATGTGGAGCAGTTTTTCGGACTCGGATTCGGTCAGCTTGTTAACGGGAACACCCGTCCAGGAAGCCACGATATGGGCGATGTCTTCCTCCGTAACTGAAGGTGAATCATCCCCGTTGTCTGACTCTGTCTTTTTGTTCTGAGCAATGCTGCGGATCTCAGCCTTGATTTCCATTTCGCGATCGCGCAACTCACCCGCTCGATCAAAGTCCTGAGACCGGACCGCGTTATCTTTTTCTTTCAACAACTGGCGTAACTCTTTGTCCAGCTCCTTAGCTGCAGGAGGTAATTGCGAATTGATTAAGCGGACCCGGGAGCCAGCTTCATCAATCAAGTCAATTGCCTTGTCAGGCAGATAGCGGTCGGAGATATAGCGATCCGAAAGCTTGGCGGCTGCCTCCAGCGCCTCATCTTCGATCTTGAGTTTGTGATGCTGCTCATAGCGATCGCGCAGACCATGCAGGATCTCAATCGTTTCATCAACGCTAGGCTCACCCACCATTACTGGCTGGAAACGTCGCTCCAGGGCTGCATCCCGCTCGATATGTTTACGGTACTCGTCGAGGGTCGTTGCACCAATACACTGCAACTCACCCCGAGCGAGCGCTGGCTTCAGAATGTTGGCTGCATCAATAGCACCCTCAGCTGCACCCGCACCAATCAGAGTGTGGACCTCATCGATGACCAGGATGACATTTCCCGCCGAGCGGATTTCATCCATGATCTTCTTGAGGCGCTCTTCAAATTCACCTCGGTATTTGGTACCTGCTACCAGCAGACCAATGTCTAGCGTGACGACCCGCTTCTCTTCGAGAATATCGGGGATGTCGCCGTTAGTGATACGCTGAGCCAGCCCCTCGGCAATCGCGGTTTTACCGACACCAGGTTCACCAATGAGGACCGGATTATTCTTGGTACGGCGCCCCAGAATCTGGATTACCCGTTCGATTTCGGTCTGACGTCCCACAACCGGGTCAAGCTTTCCCTCACCCGCCATTTGCGTCAGATTGGCACCGAACTCATCCAAGGTTGGGGTCTTAGTTCGCCCTTGACTCCCCCCTGCAGAAACTTCAGCCGTTTCACCCAGCATTCGAATGACCTGGGTACGAACCTTGGACAAATCAACGCCCAAGTTTTCCAGCACACGGGCAGCGACGCCCTCTCCCTCACGAATCAGCCCTAACAACAAGTGTTCCGTTCCAATGTAGTTGTGCCCTAGTTGACGAGCCTCCTCTAGGGAAAGCTCAAGAACACGCTTGGCACGGGGTGTAAATGGAATTTCAACAGCCACAAAGCCTGAGCCGCGACCGATGATCTTCTCAACCTCAATTCGTGCATCCTTGAGGTTGACGCCCATTGACTTGAGAACTTTAGCGGCAACGCCCGTTCCCTCTCCTATGAGGCCAAGGAGAATTTGCTCCGTTCCCACGAAGTTGTGGCCCAGGCGGCGGGCTTCTTCTTGGGCGAGCATGATAACTTTGATGGCTTTTTCTGTGAAGCGTTCAAACATTAGTTGAAGTCCAAATACCTGCTGCGCGCTGGTTAGGGTGATTCTAGCACAGGGGTATTGGTGAATTGTGGCCCGGTACACAGTGGTGAAATCCGCACCGTGCCAATGTTCCTACTTATGGAAGAGCGACCGCGATCGCACACGCTATGGGCATTGGCTCTTCAGGTCAAAGATTCTGAATTTGGGTTGGTTTGACGAGAAAACGCAAGCAAGTAGCTAGACCAGGAACTTACCTCAATTGTCAATTTGAGATTTACGATTGCGGGTTCTGAAAGCTACTTCCATCACTTCAACGTATGGCTGGACGAATGTCAAAGGGAATTCCAGGAATTCGCTTGAAAGCATGAGCGTACGGGCCTTTGAGCATTGCAGCAATGTGCTTTGCAGAAACAATCTTGCCTTAGGCTTCCGGGTGTAGAGGCTTTCTGCTTTCTTAAGCATTCTTCAATGCAGAATGAGGGGGCTCAGGATATTAGGTGACGAAAGATAAATCACTGTTAATTTAATTGCGGCAAGAACAAAGATGCTGCAGTCTGCCAGCCCTGTTGGCTAAGTTTGTGCTGCCACTCGTCTGTCCAGGTTTGCAGTGCCTGACGAAAGACGGCGTCCTGCAATCCATTACGCCACAAAATGAGGGCGTTCTCTCCATCGACATAGTACTTGCGGCGTTCCCCTGCTATCTGGAAACCCAACTTGTTATACAGCGCTTGAGCTTTTTGATTCGATTGGCGCACTTCCAAGGTGGCGTGGGTAAGGCCACGATCGCACGCACAATGCAACAATTTGAGCAATAGCCACTGACCTAATCCCCGTCGTCGTTGACTCGGCGCAATTCCGAGCAGCGTGATGTGAGCTTCATCCAAAATGGCCCACAAACAACCCACACCAATCAAGGTGGGCGATTGTTCTAATGCGCCAGTTCCCAACGTTTCTAAAATCAATAAATCGCTGTTGGGACTGTCGAGTTCACGCTGATAGCCTTCATGACTCCATAACCCACCAAAGCAGGCCTGATCCAGCTTTAGGACGGCGGGTAAATCGGCGATCGCGAGGGGACGACAGTGCAAGGAAGTCATAATGAATAGCAGCTTTCGAGCTCACAATTGTACACTGGTGTATTGGGTTAGGGGTTTGATTGTCTCCTGCCTCTCGATTGCGAATTAGCAGCAACTAAGTAATTCATGGTTTCAACTGTCGAGTCTCCCACAACAGATCTGAATACTTCATCGGTCCCTCTAAACGCTGCTGAAGCACAAGGTCCTTCGCCCAACCAAGCGCTCTTGCCTTTGACAGCTCATGTTTCTGAGGCTGATCATCTGATGGTGGGTGGCTGCGATGTCGTTCACCTCATTGAACAGTTTGGTTCGCCCCTCTACGTTCTGGATGAAGTGACGCTGAGGAAGGCTTGTCGTCAATATCGTGAGGCCATGGCTCGCTACTATCCGGGCGAGTCGTTGGTTCTGTACGCCTCAAAAGCGTGGAGCTGCCTCGCCGTCTGCGCACTTGTTCACAGTGAAGGGTTAGGCGTTGATGTCGTTTCTGGGGGAGAGCTGTTCACGGCTGTGAAGGCAGGGGTTACAGCTGAGTATCTATATTTTCACGGCAATAATAAGTCGGCGGATGAACTGGCATTTGCCATTGAAACTGGGTGCCGGATTGTCGTGGACAATTGGCATGAGCTGCATCTACTGACGCAATTGCTTGCGACATTTGAGGTGACAGTTCCCATTCTGCTACGTCTGACGCCCGGGATTGAGTGCCACACCCACGAATATATTCGCACCGGCCATGTGGACAGCAAATTTGGCTTCGACCCTGATCAGATTGAAGCCGTTTTTCAGTATGTGAGTGAGCAGCCTCAGCTGCAGTGCATGGGTCTGCATGCCCATATCGGCTCGCAAATATTTGAACTACAGCCCCATGCTGATTTACCGAGCGTTTTAGTGGACTGGATAAAACTGGCCGCTGAATATGAACTTCCTATCACTGAGCTCAATATTGGCGGTGGCCTAGGGATTCGCTACACCGAAGCGGATGATCCCCCCAGCATTGACCAGTGGGTGCAGACTGTTGCAGAGGCCGTCGCAAAAGCATGTGAAACTCATGGCATGGCCCTTCCTCGATTGTTGTGTGAGCCGGGGCGCTCGCTCATTGGTTCAGCCTGCATCACAGCCTACACCGTTGGTAGCCAAAAGACAGTGCCGGGGATTCGTACCTACGTCGCTGTAGATGGGGGAATGTCGGACAATCCCCGCCCGATTACTTACCAATCGGCATGTCAGGCGTTTGTGGCTAACCGCATGTCGGCTCCTGTAACGGCGACAACAACCCTTGCAGGTAAGCACTGTGAATCGGGCGACGTCTTGATTGCAGAGGCCTCTCTACCAGCGGTCGCAGCAGATGATATTGTCATCATCGCAGCGACCGGTGCCTACAATTACAGTATGGCTTCGAACTACAATAGAGTACCGAAACCCGCAGCGGTTTTGGTACATGGTGGTGAGGCACACCTCATCATCCGGCGGGAAACGTTACACGATCTAATTCGTCAGGATTATCTGCCAGCCGCGATCGCACCAGAAATCTCTTTGGATAAGTGACTTGTCGAGGCTCATAAGCGGATTGAGCACGTACAATTAGCTTTCGATGCGGCTCGTGGTGAAAGCGTTTTCGGTACCGAAGCTTTCAAGAGCACTGCATCATTGGTGATATCACCCGTTAAATTGACGCTACGGCACTGCACATGGGGCAACTCTGGGAGCAAGGGCGGATAATCCTCGAATTTCTTGGAGGATGGCCATTGCGGCTCCTGGATGGAGTGCTGGTGGTACTCCTGGTGTATACCATCCTGGTTTTGATCGGCGAACGCCGGACACTGTGGATGGTCAGAGGCTTTATTATTCTGCTACTAGCAGCCACCATTAGCCGCAATATTGGCCTGGCATTGCTGGGGTTTGTGCTAGACAAGCTGGTTATCGGGGCTGCTGTAGCGATGGCCTTCATTTTGCAGGGAGAATTTCGCCGCTTGCTAGAGCAAATTGGCCGGGGTCGTTTGGGGCAACTGCTGGTTATTAGCGATCGCGAACCCTTGCCACAGCCTGACAGCGTTATTGATGAGCTCGTAGAGGCTGTCAAGCAGCTATCTCAGAATCGTACTGGAGCCCTCATCATCGTCGAGACTGATCAGCCCATTGACGAACGCGATTTCTCAGTTCCGGGGGTGCGGCTCAATGCCGAGATCTCCAGCGAGCTACTGCAGACAATTTTTCAGACAACAACGTTGCTTCACGATGGAGCGGTCCTGATCAGAGGTTCACGGATCATCGCAGCCAGCGTCATCTTGCCGATTTCAGAACGGTCGGCTTCGCGTCAGCTCGGCACCCGCCACCGGGCTGCCATGGGGATTACCGAACGGGTGGAAAACTGTCTCTGTGTTGTGGTTTCCGAAGAAACTGGATCGATTTCGTTAGCTGAGCAGGGAACGCTAAACCGACCCCTAACCAGCAGTAAACTGAGGGAACTGTTAAGTGCCAAATTGGACTTGACGGGCGATCGCGACTCGATGCGACCGCAGTTCCGTACCCTGCGGAAACAACTGCGGAGTCAGGGGCGATCGCTCTTGCAAACCCTGTTACGCTTACCGTCGTCCGCTTCTCGGGGAAAAAAATGACCGCTGAGCCCCTCGTGAAATCGTCTTTACCTGCCGATCTCCAGGTTGACCGTTTACCGCATCACATTGCTGTCATCATGGATGGCAATGGTCGCTGGGCCAAGCAGCGAGGGCTACCGCGCATTATGGGTCATCGGCGGGGTGTCGATACGCTCAAAAAACTACTGCGTCGCTGTAACGACTGGGGCATCGCCGCATTAACAGCCTATGCCTTCTCTACCGAAAACTGGGGACGTCCGCTAGAAGAAGTCGATTTTCTCATGACGCTGTTTGAGCGCGTTCTGCGTCAGGAGTTGGCTGAAATGATGACGGAAAACGTCCGCATTCAGTTTGTCGGCCATCTCTCCGAACTCCCGTCTTCTTTACAGGAAGAAATTGATCGCGCGGTTCATCAAACCAAAGAAAATCCTGGCATCCAGTTCACCATTGCTACCAACTACGGCGGTCGCCAAGAAATTGTCCAAGCCTGCCGGGCGATCGCGTCAGAAGTTCAGCAAGGCAAACTCGCCCTCGACAAAATCGATGAATCTATCTTTGGCAAACATCTTTACACCGCTGGCCTCAGCGATCCCGATCTCCTCATTCGCACTAGCGGCGAAATGCGGATCAGCAATTTCCTGCTCTGGCAGCTGGCCTACTCCGAAATCTACGTCACCGATGTCCTCTGGCCTGATTTCGACGAAGTGGAATTTCACCGAGCCCTGTGTGCCTATCAGAAGCGCGATCGACGGTTTGGGAAGGTGAAGGGGAAGTAGGTTATGCCGGGATCGAAACCGTCACCGCCGCGATCGCCACGTACATATCGTCATTCTTGTCGTCGAGTTCAGGAATAGCGCGTCCAGGAACGACCATACCGCCTGCTTCTAGAGACAGTGTTTTTTGACCAAACGGGAGAACGGCTAGCACTTCGTCTTGGCGGACGGATTCGGGAAAGGGGACGGCGATTTGGACATCGACGAGCATCTCGTCGGGATGATCGAGACCGGCAACTTCCCAGACACCGGGTAGAGCGTTGTGGGCGATCGCGTTTCGCACCGCACGGGCAGCGGCCACCGTGGGATCTTGCCCATGCTGATCAACCCCCATGCCCATCTCAATCACCAATCGTCTTTGACTCATCTCGGTCTCCTTAGATAACTTTGTTCTGAGTTCAAGCGCATCTGAATCGCTGCCAACAGGTAATTATGTCTGGACGTTCCCTTAGCAGAAGTGTCAATTACTTCACGGTGATGCTCGGATGTTCGCTCTGGTTGGGGTGTGTTCCTTCAAAGACAAGTCAGCCTGAAACAATTCCAACAGTCAGTGTTCCTAGCTCAGCAACAACAAAGCCGACGCGACAGGACAAGATTGATCCTTACGCTGAGTTGAACAGCGAGTTTTTGACGAAGATCGAGCAAATACCGGATGCTCATGCGAGGCAATACTACATATCAGGCATCCACGAGTTGCATAGGCAGGCTCAACGGGATCCAGCTAATCGAGAGATCTTGAAAAAGCTAATTGCACATCAAGAAGAGACTCTACAGATCTTTCAAGCTTGCGGTCGTTCAGAAAACTTCGGCGATATTATCTTCGACTGGCAAGCAGTACCCTATGCTCAGTTTTGGGAAAGAGCAGATGGTAGTCATTTGCTTTTACTGATTTGCAATAGCAGCAGGAATCGGTCCATCGTACCTGTGATTTTCTCAGAAGCCAGCGGGGAAGCCCAGTTTGAGATGCTCAAACTGACTCAGTTTCGCCAGGGAGAAAACGGCGAAATTTATCAAGTCGAGTCTGATAAGGGTATCGGTAGCCCCTTCCCCAACGAGCCTTACGAGTGGTTTAACCCAGAGACACAGGAATTAAAACTCTGGCTACAGATGTCAGGGGGAACCAATCCCTGTGGAACCAGAGCGATATATCGCTTGCAGGCTGACGAGTTTGTCCTACAAAAATTCACCGCCCTGTTCGACTGCGATCGCCTCGGAGGCACCATGGATGACCATGAACAAATCTATCCATAGAGTTGGCTGCTTCAAAACGGTGGGCATTGGGGTACCAGTGAGGGCTTGATGGGCTTTCCCGTACCCCAATGCCCACCCTACAGCGGCTGAACAACCAACTTAACCACATTTTCCCTGTTCCCATTCGGCTGAGCACTCACGTCGGCCCCTTTCCCCTTCTTCTTGCTCCTCCAAGCAAACACAACGTCCCAGCCTTAACTACAGCACTAAACCTAAGCCGGCGGTGCCTGATAACCCTGGATATTTTCGGGACGAAAGCGGCGAATAATAGGCGTTGCTACGCGAATATCCGTATCCGAGCCACGCACGACTAGCAGGTACTTACCTGCATTCAGACGATTGCGATAGGACAGCGCATCGCCACTGCCAATCGCAGCTCCCACGCCACCCCCGACAAAAAACGCACCCATTGCACCGGAGCCTGCCCCTAGCAATCCACCCAAGATTTGATTTCCCAGCGTGCCGGCCCAGGGAAATGTATCGAGCCCTGTGATGGCGTTAAAGCCAAACCCGGCAATAAAGCCAAACGGAACCAGCCAGACCATCATGCCGCGCATTTGTTTCCACGCCTGATTCGCCGGGTCGATCAAGCCATACTCATCAGCACTCTTGAAGCCTCTACCTAGAATCGCCACCTCCTGCATCGCAAACTCTGCCGCCTCCAGGGCTGCATAAGCCTCCTCCACCTTGATGCGATCGCTCAAAACAGCCACAAGATAATTCATGAATCCACCCAACATCGACACACCCTCTAATTATCGCGTGCCCCGAAGAACCTTTGATGCATACAGAGCATTCGACGGGTGCATTGCTACGCAAAGACACCCACGGTTCGCCATCACCCCATCACTCCACTCCCCCCTCTCCCTCTACCCACCCACCCACTTTTGGCGTAGAGTCGAGATGTCGAAACGCAACCAGCGGAAAGGGGACTTGGCGTGAATTTTCAGTCTGTGATTACGACGCTACATTCGTTTTGGAGCGAGCAGGGATGTCTGATTGTGCAGCCCTACGATACCGAAAAGGGCGCCGGCACCAAGAGTCCCCATACATTTTTGCGAGCGATCGGGCCGGAGCCTTGGTCTGTAGCGTATGTAGAGCCCTGTCGTCGGCCTGCGGATGGGCGCTATGGTGAAAATCCCAACCGCTATCAGCACTATTTTCAATATCAGGTACTCATCAAACCCTCCCCGAGCAACATCCAGGATGTTTATCTAGATTCGCTACGAGCTTTGGGGATCAAGCCAGAGGATCACGACATTCGCTTTGTGGAAGACAACTGGGAAGATGCGGCGGTAGGAGCCTGGGGTGTCGGCTGGGAAGTATGGCTCGACGGCATGGAGATCACCCAGTTCACCTACTTTCAGCAGTGCGGCGGGATCGACTGTCGCCCGGTATCGATTGAGCTGACCTATGGCTTGGAGCGCTTGACGATGTACCTACAGGAAGTGGATGCGATCGCCAAAATCCAGTGGAACGACACGTTGACCTACGGCGATGTCTATATGCAAGGCGAGATTGAACATTCCAAATACAACTTTGACGAGTCTGATGCCGAGCTGCTCTTCACGCTGTTTACCCTCTACCAGAAAGAAGCTGAGCAGCTGATGGATAAAGGGCTGGTTCTACCCAGCTATGACTACGTCTTGAAGTGCTCTCATACCTTTAACCTGCTGGATGCTCGCGGCGTCATTTCGGTAACGGAACGGACGCGCTATATTCGGCAGGTGCGATCGCTGGCTCGTCGCGTCGCCCAACTCTATTTAGAACAGCGTGAGGCATTGGGATTCCCGCTTTTACAAGAAGCTGAGAAAACAGCTGCGTAATTCAAATAGATATGGCATGTTAAAACATGTTACGCCTAACGACGCAGCAAGGAGACTTCTCTAGTGGCTTCTCAAATCACGGCTTTTCTGAAACCGATCGCAGACTGGTTTGCTGGCTTCAACATGCCTGAACCCATCATCCATTGGGGACACCCTGCCATGATGGGCATCGTCATTTTTGTTTTGGGAATCTATGTAGCTTGGGCAGGTTGGCAAGGACGCACGGCCCAAGACACAGATGTCGCTCTCAAAGCTCGGAGCGATCATCATAAACTCGCTCCCCTGATGTTTCTCTTTATCGCCCTGGGATATACCGGGGGTGTATTGTCCTTGGTGATGCAAAACCAGCCGATCCTAGAAAGTCCTCACTTTTGGACGGGGACCGCAGCAGTCGGTCTGCTGGGTCTGAACGGGGCTATCTCGGCTACCAAGTTTGGCGGTGGTCAGGCTACTTTGCGCACAACCCACGCTTACCTCGGCAGCATTGCGATGATTCTGCTATTCGCCCATGCGGCTTTAGGCGTGAAGCTGGGCCTTGCGATCTAGAGATTTGCTGGGGAGCGATCGCGGTCAACCCTTTTTGTCTACGGAGAGTTTTGTTATCAAAGCCAACTTCTTTAAACTGCGGTTAACTTGCGTAAACCTCCTCTAGCCCCTTACCGTCACCGTGCTACTTTAGTAAATAAGAAAGACAACTGAATATACATACAAGCTTTCTCGAATCCTTTTTGGAAGAGAAGCTGGTGATAGCCTCGAAACAAACACTATTTCTGTTCTTCAAAACACAGC
>JBCBJE010000078.1:0-10900 GCA_038523735.1 Cyanobacteria bacterium J06626_18
CTTGCCCCGCTTACACAGAAATCGTCCACGTCTCGTATAGATTGATGCCTTCGTCGCCGAACCAATCCGCGATCGCGGTGGTGATGGAGTTGACGGTGAGGTAGTGCTTGAGGGCAGCTAGGGCTTCGTGTTCAGACTGGAACTGATGCCGTAGACGAAACTGGTAAGGAACCTCAGAGATACTTGTCACGGATTTGGGTTCCCAAAGTTCCATCATGACACCGTAAGCCGTTGGGATAAAGCGGTAGTGAACAACGGATTCGACGGATTCAGAGGGCGCCGATGAGACAGAGGTTGTTGGAGGCATTTCCGTATCTCACTGGTGCGTAGGGTGTACCTACGTCTTTCAGATGATTTGTCTTTTCTCCGGAAAGTTGAGCGGATATGTGAAGTACCACCACTGCATCGAGAATTTCCCTAATAAGGACGCTGCCCCACAATATTGCCCATCGGAGCATAGTTACAGACCCATACATCTCTGGTCAGGTCCTCATTGCGGGCAACGGCACATCCCACTTCTGTGGTATCGGCCCACACTACTTGTGTGTAGTGGCCACACACCTTGCCGACCGCGCAGGTGTTGCTAGCGTAATCATAATCAGCCTTTTCCTCAATCCAGCCCTGTATGGCCCGCTGGGGCGATCGCAGGGCGCCTCCTGCTAGTGACCAGTAGCTGCTAGATAAATTCTCACCAATCCGTCCGTTGTCGCGTTCGGCTGCAGCGCGATGTCGCAGTCCACTCGACTCGCTAATCAGGGTATCGGCCCAGTCTTGGGCTAGCTCTGCAAGGGGTTCAGACCAAACAAGATCAGGAACGCCGACCTCGCGACGGGCTTGATTGTGCGCTGCTAGCATCTGGTCGATACCCGCCTGAGTGGTCAGGTCATAAACCGTCTCGGTCAAACCCTGAGCTTGGGCATCCTCAATCGTGAGTAAGCGGCTAGGAGTTACGCTCGTCTCTTTGCCGCCTTGGTCGTCTACATACTGGATGGAATAAGTCCAAACTGTCTGCGGTTGATCGGAGCTGTAGCTGCTGCTAAATCCGGTAATCACCGCTTCACGCCAGCGATCACCACTCAAGGCATAGACCACCACATGGCCCTCGAATGGATGGCTTGCCTGGGCTTGGATAGGAGTTACTGCCGAGGGAATGGAAGGAATAGCGCGCGCGATCGCGACTGTTAGCAAACATAAACTGGCACGACGCCAATTGTATTTGGGCACAGGTGTAAAACGCATGATTTACTCCTCCAAAGACCCCGTCTCGACAGCATCTACTTGCCAGTTTTGAGACTGTAGACCGAGAAGCTTTGTTTCCTGCATCACAATTGCGTGAAGTGGGTTTTGAGTGTAAGAATTGGGATTTTCCGTGACGCGATCGCCCAAACTCGCCCCTACGGTTTACCTCCCCGACCGTGTACACACATCTCTAACCGGACATGACTCTTCCTACCGCGATGGGTTCAAAACCCACCACTCATTGGTTCAAGTCCTCTGCAAGAGGGCTACTAAGCAGACGTGTCTGGCTTGTACCGTAGCCTATCACCCCATTACCCCATCCCTCCCTTAACCAACCACTTACTAACCTTCCACTCTTCGCCCCTCCCACCCTTCCACTCCTAAATCCCCGTCTCTCAACGTTTTCTCAGAAGCCGCTAAGATCCACTTCAGTTCAACCGCGTTTAGTGTTATCAGCGCTGATACAGCCACCCGAAACTCGATGGGGGAGATGGCCTACCTTGCTCAATCTCGAGTTTTTGGGGCCGTGTTGACATGGGCGGAATTCATTGCAACTGAATCCGACCATGGTTCACGCAGCTCTTGCTACTGCCGTTTTTCCTGTTGAGTCCTATTGGGTCCTATGAAGATTAAGTATCTAACTGCTCTGGTTGCCTCCTCTGTCCTTGCGGTAAGTGCCGTTTCCCTGCCTACCGCTTTCAATCGGGTACAGGCTGCTCCCTGTGCTGGTGTTGAGAATCCTTGCGCAGCCAATCCCTGTGCAGCGAACCCTTGTGCAGCCAATCCTTGTGCGGCGAACCCCTGTGCGGCGGATCCCTGTGCGGCGGATCCCTGTGCGGCAGATCCCTGTGCGGCAGATCCTTGTGCGGCGGATCCTTGTGCAGGCGCTGACGTGGTCTCAGCAATCGATCCTCCTCACTCTGAAGTTTATGTTGAAGGGGCTAGCAGCTTGGCAATTCGGGGCGCTGACCCAGTGGCCTATTTCACAGTGGGTGACGCGGTTGCCGGTAACCCCGAGTTTGAGTATGAATGGAATGGCGCTACCTGGCGCTTTAGCAGTGAGGCCAATATGCAGGCATTTGCTGCCGATCCTGAAACTTATGCACCTCAGTACGGTGGCTACTGTGCCAAGGCTCTGAGCGAGGGTAACTTGGCATCGGTTGATCCACGGGCTTGGTCCATTGTGGATGGCAAGCTGTACCTGAACTATAGCCTTGAGGTACAGGAGCAGTGGACGAGCGATGTTCCTGGCAATATTGAGAAGGCCGATGCGTTTTGGCCCAATGTCTTGAGCGAAAAGACGCTCTTTGAGAATCAGGTTACTTGGGCACAATAGGTTCCCAGCTTTCTAGGGTCGGGCCTCTCATCGCGAGGAGGCCCGGCCTGAGAAAACTAAAGCAGCGACTGACAAGCCATTATTGCCAGATTGACTGAGGTTAGCAGCTCTTCCCAACGGGACTGGACCTCTGAATTATCTGGATCGCTGGCCTTGAGCATGGCTAGCTGGTCTAGCGCATCAAACCAATAGCCGTTGCTAGCGTAAAGACCCACTCTTTCCGAATCAGAGGCTGTCGCGATCGCGCTCTGGAGTGAGGCTTCGGGAGATTGTTTCTCGACCCAACCATCAACTTGGAGTTCGCCTTCTAGACTATCGGGGCTACAGAAAACAGCGACTCGCCAATGATAACGATCGCCCACTGTTAGGGGCGGAACATTTTCATCTTCGGGAATTTGCAGGCTCATAATACCGCCTTCGCCAGTCACCTCAAGGCGTGTTTGGTAAATGACTTCGGAGGTTCCACCTACTTCTGCAGGCCGTTCCAGCGTGAACTCGACGAAGCTAGCCTGGTTAAATGGCATATACCAGTAGAAGCGGGGATGTTCGCTTGTCGTCCAGCCGACGTTATCCTCAGGCATTAGAGCGACCAAATTGACTGGAGCATCGCTGTCTGGATCGCGAAGCACGCAGCCCCGTGTGCCAGCACTTTCGCGGCGGGCAGGAGCACCGAGACCGGCTGGGGGGGTGTAGGGCTCGGCTAATGCTGCGGAAGAGGCACCGAACACGAGAAGTAAGGTGAGCAGCTTAGCGGCAGTCTGTTTTAGTGGGGCAGCTTTCATAGTGACTCAGGCAATGACGATAGAAAGGTCTAGCAGGTTGACGATGTGATTCCTGGTGTGTATTAAAGACTTCACAGCAGGTACTCGTGAATCCGAAAGAGAAGGTTTGAGCCCGGCGTTTTAGCGATTTGTCTGCTGGCAAACGGCTATATCTGGCTGCGGAGGCAGCGTTCTCGTAAGACTCAGATCTTTGTCCAAATTCTTTGTTTAAATAGCCTACCCTAGGAGACGATTTACATGCATGGTTTGTGTCCATCGAGGACAATTGGGGCTGGCATCAGACCCCGGCTGACAGACATTTAGGAGGTGTGAGATGGTGCTTGGGCAACAGTTGATGGTAAATCTGGTGGGATTGATGCTGTTGTTGGGTAGCGATCGCTTGGCCATCGCCCAAAGCCCACCAGAGCCAGTATCGACACCAGAACAAGAAGTTATTGAATCGCCCGAACAACCCACTGAAGTTCCTCAAGTTTTAACTGAGAATTTACAGAACTACACGCTGCCGGCAAGTTTCTCCTTGCAAATTCCCCAAGATTGGAGCGCTGATGGTGCCGAGGCCGAGCGTCGTGCAGTTATCACCAACTACAGCCCTGATCGTCCTGAAGGTGATACACCCCAGCCCACAGACATTAAAACGGAGGTGATGCTGGTGAGCGATCATCCCGATGAGTTTGTGGATCGGGAAATTGCTGCCATTATTAGTCAGGCATATCCGGTTCGACGCTACACCACGGTAGAGGTGAATGAACGCACCGCGTTACGTCTCTGGGTTACTGACTTGCCGCAAGCCTACGCCCATCAAATCATCACCTATGTAGGCTATGGCGACGAGGGGACAGCCAAAATCGTGACCTCGTATAATACGCAATCCATCGAAACTGACGTCCAAATTGAGCAAATCCATGACTCTTTTGAGCGGATGTTTTAGCGAGAATTAGGTAGGCTACATCCTGATCACATCCAGATCTCCGGTTTTTGCATAAGGTAAACACTCCAGTTTCTGAATCGGATGTGGTTTATTTGCTCTTCAACACGTAACAGGCAAACCATTCGCATGAGTCAAATCCTAATCGTCGTTCATCAAGCGACCTCAAATCCTGGTTTAGTGGGGGAGAAGCTGCGATCGCGGGGCTATCAGCTCGATGTCCGCTGTCCAGCTCTGGGCGATCCACTGCCTTCAAGCATGGCTCAACATGCAGCAGCCATCATCTTTGGGGGACCTATGAGTGCTAATGAAGATGCCATTCATCCGTTTATCCGAGCCGAGCTAGACTGGCTTCCGACTGTATTATCTTCTCGCAAGCCCTATCTGGGGATTTGCCTAGGCGCACAGTTGCTGGCTCGTGTTCTGGGTGCGGAAGTTGGCCTGCATCCCCAAGCAATCTGCGAAATTGGCTACTTTAGCCTCCGCCCCACGCCTACGGGTCGCCCTTACATCCCGCATCCTATGCAGGTATACCACTGGCACAAAGAAGGCTTCACGCTGCCTCAAGATGCCGTCAAATTGGCAGAAGGAGACACCTTTGCTAATCAGGCATTCTGCTACAAAGGCACGGCATTTGGTCTGCAGTTTCATCCCGAAATCACCCACACCATGATTAATGACTGGACTAGCCGGACACCAGAGCATCTCGTCCTACCTGGGGCACAATCCCGCGAACTGCATCTACAGAACCACACACGCTTTGGGGCTACTGTCGACAGTTGGCTCGATACCTTTCTCGATACCTGGTTGAAAGCAACGCCTTGGGGACAGCAGCAGAGTGCGTGATGAATGGGGAGAGAGGGAGAGGGGGAGAAAATTACTTTAGGAGCGGGTTCAGCTGATCGCTCGATGGGAGATCCCAATTCTTTTACTCAAAACCGGCCCTGGTTGTTCGCCGACAGCAACGTAGGGTGCCATTTGCGCCGCAATGCACCGAAGAAGAGCGAAGCAGAAGTATAACCTGTGGAAAAAACGGCCATAATCTGTGGAAAAGGTGACCTAACTGGGGAAAAGAACGTGAAAATCGGCATGATCGGAACGGGCTTGATGGGACAACCAACGACCCTACGCCTGCAAGAGTGTGGTCATAACATAACTGCCTACAATCGCACCGCTACCAAACTACAGCCCCTACAAGAGCACGGCATTACAATCGCAACTACCCCTACTGAGGTCCTCAAAGCCTGTGATTGTGCCATTCTGATGCTCTCGGATGCAGAGGCGATCGCCAGCACTCTCTTTACACCTGCAACCAAAGCGGCCCTGCCGAACTGTACCGTCATCCAGATGGGCACGATCGCCCCTGATGAGAGCCGTAGCATTGCTGCGCAGGTTCAGGGGGCGGGTGGCATTTACTTTGAAGCTCCGGTGCTTGGCAGCATTCCCCAAGTCAAAGCGGGCAGTTTGATTGTGATGGTAGGTAGCACTGCCGAACAGTTCCAGCACTGGCAGCCAGTGCTGAACTGTTTAGGTGAGCAGGTGATGCATATTGGCCCTGTCGGCTCTGGTGCTGCCGTTAAGCTGGCTATGAATCAGCTCATCGGCTCCCTCACGACCGCATTCTCTCTAAGCCTGGCCCTGGTTCAACGCGAGCAGATTGAAGTGGACACCTTCATGCAAATCGTCCGCAACAGTGCGCTCTATGCTCCTACCTTCGACAAAAAGCTAGAGCGCATGCTGAACCGCAACTTTGCCAACCCCAACTTCCCCACCAAGCATCTGTTCAAAGACATGAAGCTGTTTTCTCAGGCTGCTGAAGCTGCCGGGCTGTCGCCATTGCTCTCCGAGAGCGTTGCGAGGGTGGTAGAACAGGCGATCGCTCAAGGGCTGGCTGATCAGGATTATTCAGCACTATATGAAGCGGTGAATTCGAGGGAGTAGGAGAGTGAAAGCATGGAGGGGTAGAAGGGTAAGGGGAAGTTAAACCGTAGGGGCACACGGCGGTGCGCCCTGGAGAAATGTGTGACACAAAACCCGCCCTCACACATTGAATAGAGTAGGAGGGCAGAAGGGTAAAGGGAGAGGGGTTGATATGAGCTTGCAATGGTTGGAATGGGCGCAGCAACTGCAGGCGATCGCTCAAAATGGGTTGACCTATAGTGAGGGGCCTTATGATATTGAGCGCTATCGGCAACTGCGATCAATTGCGGCTGCGATCATGGCCACGCATAGTCAGACAGATCTTAGCTATGTCCTCGATCTATTCAACGCTGAAGAAGGATATGCAACGCCTAAAGTAGACGTCAGGGGAGCTATTTTTCAGGACGAAAAGATTCTTCTGGTCAAGGAACGGTCAGACGGTCGTTGGACGCTTCCAGGCGGCTGGGCTGATATCGGGGACTCTCCTAGCAGCGCGATCGAGCGGGAGATATTGGAAGAATCAGGATACCAAGCCCAGGTGGTTAAATTACTTGCAGTATATGACCGTAGCCATCCTCGACATGGTCATCCGCCCTTAGCGCACTATGTCTATAAGCTATTTTTTCAGTGCCAAATCGTTGGCGGCGCTGCCAAGGCAAGTTTGGAAACAGAAGCTGTTCAATTTTTCAGCGCAGAAGATATTCCTGAGCTTTCATCAACTCGCGTGATGCCGGGTCAAATTAGTCGCTTGTTTGAACATTACCGCAATCCAAACTTGCCAACTGACTTTGATTGACGGGCATCCGCTCAAGTTGAGAAATTTTAATGTAATCAAGAACCAAAGCCCAGCTTCCTCCTGAATTCTGGTTTCCTCAAAATGGAATTTCCCGACTTAGGCTGATATCCCCTATACACTGCTACGAGGCTTGAGAACCAGTTTGGTGAGCAAGATATAAATCACCAGGGCTGAGACGATGCCGTTGATGGGAGCGATACCCAGTCCTGCCTCGCCCGTGAAATAGGCGATCGCCGAGGCCAATATGTAAGCACTAATTCCAGCCACGTTGAAAGCGGGCTGCGGTTCATCCAAAGAAGGGAACTGGCCGCGGCGGGTGATCCAATAGTCCGCCATGATGATGCCGCCAATAGGGGGAATGAACGTCCCCAGCAGAATCAGATAGCTCACCAGCATTTCGTAGATGCCACCCAGAGCCAATATCAGCGCCAAGGTCGCGCCGCCGAGAACCAGCAGAGTGCGCTTACGCGTGCGGAACATATTGGATCCGGCAATGGAAAAGGCGTAGATAGTATTGTCTTGGGTGGTCCACATGTTGAGGAAAAACAGAATCAGGCCCCAGATCAGCAGACCTTGCTGGGCCATTACCTGAACAATATCGGGGTCGCCATATACCTTGGCTGAAAAGGCTCCGCTAAAAATCAGAAAACCATTGCCTAAGAAAAAGGCGATCAGCGTTGCCACAAAGCCGACCTTGCCAGACTTGGCAAAGCGACTCCAGTTGGTGGCCTGCGTACCCCCCGAAATAAAGGTCCCGACAATAATCGTGATAGCGGCGCTCAAAGGTAAGGGATCGCCTAGTTCAGTAGCCTGAAGCCCGCTAAATCCTCCGGCTTCCCCTGCTGAAACGGAGAGACTTAGCAGCATCAACAACACCATGGCAGGTACGGCTAAGCGACTCAGCCAATCCATTGCCTTATAGCCGAAATAGGCGGTGGAGCAAAAGGCATAGGTAAAGAATAAAATGATGAGCCAGTTCCACGATTCTGGCACTCCCGCTAGGCTGTTGAGCAGCTGGGCCATCAGAGCGGAGCCCCAAGCATACCAACCAATTTGGGTGAAGCCAAGGATGAAATCGACCCATCGTGATCCCACATCCCCAAAGCTGAATCGCGCCATTAGCACTGTCGTTAGGCCCGTCTCGGCTGCAATGAATCCTAACAGTGCAGCGTAGAGTCCTAGGAGCAAATTGCCGACCAGAATCAAGACAATTAGATTAGGCCAGAACTGGAAGGATGGCCCCACTAAGCCACCCGCAAACAGGGTGCCAGAGTACAGTGTAAAACCAGCCAGGATAGGAGCTAGGGAAATGAAAGACTTGCGAGCAGTTGCTGGAACGGGACTGAGGGGATAATCCTCGGTGACGTTGCCCTGTTTAGCAGCAGGCGAATCGGTGGTAGTTGCCATAGGTCTCAGAAACGGGAGTTACTTTTATACTTGAAGCGCATTCTAAAGGGCGTTCGCAACTCTGAAAAGTGTCCTGTGAGACGGCTGTTCTGGTCATACGTGGGACAAAACGCTCTGTAATTCGATGGGTGCCGGGTGCTACTTCAGCTCTTCCTAATCCCGGTTCAACATCAACTTGACCTCAGTGAGGTAGCGTTCTGACTCCAAAGGCTCGTAGTCACCTGTCGGGAGTAATCTCTATGTGTTATGCCCTTTCCATAAACCACGGCTACAGATCAAGAATCGGTATTACTAGACATCAATATATCTCAACTTCGTTTCACTGCGCCGCCCCCTTATGAGAGCCGCTAGCGCTTTAGCAAAGGCTTCCCGCAGAATATACGACATGGCATAGTTAATTAACCGAACTTGATATGAAAAAGCTCCCAGCATTTCGCTGGGAGCGAGAAGCGAAAATGTAGGCCGGGACAAGTTCGTCCCGGCAGAGATGCGGTCTACTTGCTATCGACAAACTCGGCATCAATGACGTCATCACCACTGCTGCCAGTCGTACCGCCCTGGGAAGCTGCACCAGCCTCAGCCCCACCTTGTGCCTGACTGTAGATAGCACTACCAATCTGCATCAGAGCTTGCTGGACATCATTGGTGAGTGCCTTCATCCGCTCGACATCCTCTTTCTCAGAGGCTTCGCGCAGGCTAGCAATAAGTTCCTGCATCCGATCCTTATCGGTTTGCGGCACTTGACCGTTCAGATCCGCTAGCTGCTTCTCAGCCTGGTACGCGACCGAATCAGCAGTGTTTTTCGCGTCAATGCGATCGCGGCGCTGGCGGTCTGCATCAGCATTAGCCTCGGCATCTTTCACCATGCGATCGATCTCCGTCGCATCCAACGTGGATGCGCCGCTGATAGTAATCGACTGCTCTTTGCCCGACGCCTTATCCTTGGCCGAAACCGACAGGATACCGTTGGCATCGATGTCAAAGGTCACCTCGATTTGCGGCAATCCGCGAGGTGCAGCGGGAATGCCATCCAGGCGGAAATTGCCCAGACTCTTGTTGTCGGAAGACATTTCCCGCTCACCCTGCAGGACGTGAACATCCACGCTGGTCTGCCCATCGGCTGCGGTCGAGAAGACCTCAGACTTTTTCGCAGGAATGGTCGTGTTGCGAGGAATTAGCTTCGTGGTAATACCGCCCAGCGTTTCAACCCCCAAGGATAGCGGCGTCACATCGAGCAGCAGCAGATCCTTCACATCGCCAGCCAGCACCCCCCCTTGAATAGCGGCACCCACAGCAACGACCTCATCAGGGTTGACGCCCTGACAGGGATCTTTACCGATAGTACGACGCACCAGTTCCTGCACAGCGGGAATTCGAGTTGAGCCACCCACCAGTACAACTTCGTCGATGTCACTGGCCTGCAGCTTGGCATCTTTTAGAGCGCGATCCACAGGAACCTGACAGCGATCCAGCAGATCCGAGCACATTTGTTCGAACTGGGCGCGCGTTAGCGTCATGTCTAGATGCTTTGGCCCATCTTGATTTGCCGTGATGAAGGGCAGGTTGATATCCGTCTGGGTCGCACCCGACAGTTCGATCTTGGCCTTCTCAGCGACTTCTGTCAGGCGCTGTAGGGCTTGCTTGTCCTTCCGCAGATCAACACCTTCATTACGCTTGAACTCATCGGCCAGCCAATCCACGATCTTCTTGTCGAAGTCGTCACCGCCGAGGTGCGTATCGCCACTGGTGGACAACACCTCAACCACGCCATCCCCCACTTCTAAGACTGACACATCGAAGGTGCCGCCACCCAAATCAAAGACCAGGATGGTTTCGTTATTCTTTTTGTCCAATCCGTAAGCCAAGGATGCGGCGGTGGGCTCGTTGATAATCCGGAGCACTTCGAGGCCAGCAATCTTACCGGCATCTTTAGTAGCCTGTCGCTGCGAGTCGTTAAAGTAAGCCGGTACGGTGATAACGGCCTGCTTCACGGGCTCGCCTAGGTACTTGCTGGCATCATCCACGAGCTTCCGCAGTACCTGCGCCGAGATTTCCTCAGGGGCAAACCGTTTGCCCGCCGCAGGGCTATCGAGCTTAACATTGCCGCTGTCCCGCAGCACGTTGTAGGTTACTTCGGTCATCTCGTTGTTCACTTCATCGTACTTGCGACCGATGAAGCGCTTGACCGAGTAGAAGGTATTTTCGGGGTTCATGACTGCCTGCCGCTTAGCAATTTGACCGACAAGGCGATCGCCATTCTTGGCATAGGCCACAACTGAAGGCGTTGTACGAGTCCCCTCAGCGTTAGCAATTACAACAGGCTGTCCCCCCTCCATGAACGCAATACAGGAATTGGTCGTCCCCAAATCAATTCCGACAACTTTTGCCATTAACGTTTTCTCCTCAATAACTGCGCCTTAGGCACACTTTGTTTCCTGTTTCAAATATTTGTGGGAGATTTCAATAAAAGACTCTATTTGTCAGAGTAGGTTCTA
>JBCBJE010000079.1:0-10842 GCA_038523735.1 Cyanobacteria bacterium J06626_18
CTTTACCTTCTTCAACAAGATGGATCGTCCGGCTCGCGATCCCCTGGAACTGCTGGATGAAATTGAGCAGGAACTGGGGCTGCAAACCTATGCCGTGAACTGGCCCATCGGGATGGGTGAATTTTTCCGAGGCGTGTTCGATCGCCGCACCCGCAAGTTCCATCTCTTCGAACGTACCGCCCACGGCAGCAAAGAAGCAGCTGTCACCATCGTGGATATGGGCGACCCTAAGATCGAGGATTTGATTGACCAAGAACTCTATTATCAGTTCAAAGAAGAGCTGGAAATGATTGAGGAACTGGGAGCCGAGCTGGATCTTGATGCTATCCATGCCGGACAACTCACTCCGGTCTTTTTCGGCAGCGCCATGACGAACTTTGGCGTCGAGCTGTTTCTGGAAGCCTTTTTGGATTACGCTCTGAAGCCCAGTCCGCGTACCAGTACCATTGGTGACGTAGAGCCCACTAAGGAAGACTTCAGTGGCTTTGTGTTCAAACTTCAGGCCAACATGGACCCGAAACACCGCGATCGCGTCGCCTTTATTCGTGTCTGCTCTGGCAAGTTTGAAAAGGACATGGTGGTGAACCATGCGCGATTAGGCAAAAATGTGCGCCTGTCACATCCTCAAAAGCTGTTTGCTCAAGGACGCGAGTCGCTGGATGAAGCCTTTCCGGGTGACGTGATTGGCCTGAATAATCCTGGCGTGTTTGCGATCGGCGACACCATTTACCAGGGCAAAAAGCTGGAATACGAAGGCATTCCCTGCTTTTCACCCGAGCTGTTTGCTTACCTGAGAAATCCCAACCCCTCGAAGTTCAAGCAGTTTCACAAAGGGGTGACGGAACTGCGGGAAGAGGGGGCTGTGCAAATCATGTTTTCGGCAGATGAGTCGAAACGGGATCCGATTTTGGCCGCAGTGGGACAACTTCAGTTCGAGGTGGTGCAGTTCCGCCTGCAGAATGAGTACAACGTGGAAACCCGTTTGGATCCACTACCCTACAGCGTGGCGCGCTGGGTGGAAGGAGGCTGGGAAGTGCTAGAAGAAGTCGGGCGTTTGTTTAACACGGTGACGGTGAAAGATAGCTGGGGCCGTCCGGTACTGCTGTTCCGTAATGAATGGAATGTGCATCAAGTTGAGGGCGAACATCCCAAGCTGAAGCTGCGGAAGACGGCCCCTGTGGTTTCAGGACAGCAGGTGGAAGACCTATAGGTCATGACGGCGTCAATCGAGTCGATTTGAGCTGGCAACACGGCGTCAATCGAGTCGATTTGAGCTAGCAACAAGGTTGATAACCCTAACACTAACTAACCCGTAAGATAACTTTGCCAGTGGTTTGCCGTGCCGCAATAGCAGCGTGGGCATCAGTCGCATCTTCTAGAGGAAAAACTTGGCCCAGAATTGGTTTGAGCCTTTCTGTTTGAACCCAAATCAGAAGTTGCTTCAAAGCATTCGTCACCACATCGGGATGACGTTCAATCACGATATTGACGGCAAACCCTATTGCCCTTTGATTTTTAAACAATAAATTCTGGCATTGAGTGGGGGTGAGACTAGGACAACGACCGGACAACCATCCATAACTAACGAAACGTCCTTCAACACCTAAACAGGCTAAATTCTGTGCGATCGCGCCCTCCCCGACAGGATCAAGAATGACATCAATACCTTTTCCATTGGTGATTTCAAGGATGGTTTCGTGCCAGCTCGGATCGGTGTAGTCGATAGAATAATCAACGCCCCAACGCTTGATCATTGCCCTTTTTTCGTCTGTACCAGCCGTACCAAATACACTGCCTGCGTTCATCAACTTAGCCAGTTGAGCTAACAAATTACCGACCCCTCCGGCTGCGGCATGGACCAGCACAGTTTCGCCATCACGAATATTGGCGGCATAATCCAGTAAGAGATAAGCGCTCAGTCCCTGTATCAGAAGCGCCAGAAGAGTATGCTCGTCAACAGTATCGGGAACGTGAATAACCTGCTCTGGCTTGACGGCTATGTATTCCGCATAACCTCCAGCTTCAAAGGAGATGGCTGCTACTCGTTGCCCTAATGTCACATCTGCTACGTCGTCTCCAATTCCTTCGATAATTCCAATTACCTCCATCCCGGGCGTGTAAGGAAGTGGAAGTTGTAGTGGATAAGTCCCTCGATGCTGCATAATATCAGCAAAATTTATACCTGCGGCGGCAACTTTTATTAGCAAACGATCAGGTGCATAATCTGGCTTTGGTGTATTTTGATATGTCAAAACGTTTGAGTCGCCGCGTGTTCCGACATTAATACATTTCATTGATCAAGTTCCAGTTTCACGAATTGTTCTTAATATAGAAACAACTCAGTCAAAATGTAAGTAGGCACCGATCGGTAACCTAAAACTATGGAAAGAAAGCTTGTCCTATGAGTATGAAAAAAGCGGCTAATAATGATCCATCAATACCTGCAGTTTTTGGGCGTAATTATCCGGTACGACAGTTACTTCAGCTAATATCGGATGCTTGGACACCCATCATTTTTCATTGCCTTTCAGACGGCGAGAAACGGTTTAGTGAACTCCAAAAACAGCTGCCAGACATTTCAAAAAAAATGCTTACTCAAGTTTTAAGGCGTTTGGAAAATGATGGTTTAGTCCATCGCACTGTATATAAAGTAGTTCCTCCCAAAACGGAGTATCGTCTTACAGAACAAGGCCAAAAACTGCATGAGCCAATCACGATTCTCTGCCAATGGGCGCGTTCAAATGAATCAGTAATTGATAGCATCTACGACTGTAGAGAAGAGGGTCTCCGCAGCTAGCCATATAAGCCAGACTATGACGTATTACTTACTACGGTATCGCTGCGATCGCTTTATCCGTGAGGATAAGCGCAGGATGGCTACGCATGCACATCTTTTTAGGGCTCTTGGTATTGATGAGCACGCTTCTTTTTGCGTGTTTGACTGTCCTTCCTCTGTATGGTGAGCGGAGGAATGATTTCCTCGATGGGGGATGGCGACGACTTGATTAACGGTGGACGGGGCGCGAATACCTTAACGGGTGGATCAGGAGCTGATATTTTGGGGTTTGAAAGCTTTGATGGCGCACTGGATCGGATTACATAACCCGCTTTCTCTCGCTTGATTTGGATGGGCTTGGCGGCTAGCGGGATGCGTTTGTTTCAAATCGATATATTCCCGATGTTGATTTATTGAACCCCGTCAACTACTTTTTTTGGAACATGGACCGATTTTGAAGCTAGATCGATCAATAAATCCACCGAACGCCAGATGTTGAAGAGGCATCGGATAATACAAGGTAATTTGTCTCCTAGCAATGGCGATCGCCCATGCCCTACATGCAAGGTGCATCTACTCAATCCGGTATTTCCCGATCGAGGCGGATGCTAGTCAACTTCATCCTAGTTGGGCTGTTGGCTGGTTCGGCCTTCGATATTCTGACCAGTGGCCAGCATTGGCCCTTCTCGTCGTACCCAATGTTCAGTTAAAGTGCGGCAAGAAGGCCGAGTGGATCACCTCGCCTTTGTTGCAATCCCCGAAGATGGTTCTGCCCCGTTTCCGCTTTACAAGCATGAGCACATCCATCCATACCGTTGGTATCGGCAGCGACAAGCCTTTAGGCGCATCCTCGACGGTCCTGACGGGGAGGCAGCGGTACAGATAGCTCTCACCGATCTTCTCCAGCGGTATGAGAAGGGTCGTCAAACAGGGCGGCACGACGGACCGCCGCTGCAGGCTATACAGCTTTACCGCATCGATTGGCAGGTTGACCCCAATGCTCCCGACTTGGTCGCGCGCGCGGAGCGCATGTTTGTAACCGAGGTGATGTCAGCAGATTTGGGCGAGAGCAATGCTCAATAAGTTGAGTCGGCGCTGGAACCGCTTCTTCTTTACACCCGATGCAGCGGAAAACTTGGCCATCTGCCGCATCCTTTTCTATGGCGGACTGCTGGCCTTGCACGCCCACGTCAAGTTTGCTGCTTGGGGAGAAACCTCAGCTATTTTTTGGATGCCGATTCGCACCTATGAAATGTTGGGCATCCCGCAGCTTAGCCCCGATTTGCTAGCTTGGCTGTCAATTACTTGGAAGATTGCGCTTTTGCTGAGCTGCTTGGGGCTGCTGACTCGTGTGGCTGCGCTGGTATCGTTTGTAGGTGGATTTTTTTTGCTGGGATTGCCACATTCGATGGGTGACCTATCGCATGGTGATGCAGCAGCCGTTTTGATTCTGGGCGTATTGATCTTTGCTCGTAGCGGTGATGCGCTGTCACTCGATCAGGTGCTTTGGCGTAAAAGCCACGCTCCAAGCGGTGAATATCGCTGGCCGGTACGGGCCGTTTGGCTGATTCTATCGACAGTCTTTTTTGCGGCTGGGTATGCAAAATTTGTCAGCGGCGGCTGGGAATGGGCCTTGTCAGACAACATGGCGTTCATTCTGGCCGAGCATCAGTTCCCGCCCGAACATCCCGAAGCAATGCTTCCTTGGGGCACATGGATGGCTCGCCAACCTTGGGTATACAAAGGAGCGGGGTTAGCGACATTGCTGGTGGAAACGGGCTATCCACTGGCAATGTTTAGCCTGGCGGCTCGCTTTGTCCTAGTGCCGGCAATGGTGCTATCGGTAATTGGCTTTCGAGTATTGCTGGGACCAGCCTTCTTACCACTCATACTCTGCCACGTCTTTTGGATTAGATGGTGGCCAGAGCCCAAACGCCAAGGTCTGCAGGTAACTAACGTCAACAGCATCAGTAAACTAGGCAAAGGCTCTAGCGATCGCTTAACTCAATTCACCAGAAATTAGACACCCATCACGAGCCTACTATCCTTGCCATTATTTAATGAGGAAACAGCACCTAGGCAGGCTTGGAATTCTTCTTAGGATGGCTTCCACGCTCACGCTTCATACGTTTGCGTTGCTCAGCCCGGGCCATCGCTTTATCCACTGGAAAACCAGCGATCGGAATAACCTGATGCTTACGCTCTGCTTCAAGTTTCTTGAGTTCGGTATAGTCCAACCAGCTAATACAGTCCACCGGACAAGTATCGATCGCTTCTTGAACTAACTCTTCCGGATCGCCGTCTTGACGAATAGCTCGGGCGCGACCGTAATCGGGCTCAATGTAGAAAGTGTTGCGAGCCACCAGGGCACAGTGCTTACAGCCGATACAAGTCAGCTCGTCCACATAAACGCCCTGCTGACGTAAAACCCCTCCTAACTCAGGCTCAAGCCCACTACGCTCGGCAGCACCTCGTAAGTCGCCACCAAGCTCTGGTTCCAACCCAGAAGGAGAGGTTTGTAAATCAATGTTCGCTTCTACAGAAGCGTCATCAAACAACTGGGACATCTGCAGCCCCCTTAGGCGTAAATAACTAAGACCAACGCTGTACAACTAGGCGAATTGCACCATCTGCGGTTGTCTGCTGTTCGGCAACTTGGAAACCTTCCTTGGCAGTTGCCGCCATCACAGTGTGGAAGGCGTAACGCTGATTAATTTGATTCAAGAATCCATCGACAGAAAGCGGTTGCTGCCAATACTGCAAGTCAGCGACCAACTCATACTCCTTCGTTTCAGCGTTTAGTTTGAACCCGATGTCGTAACCGTTGGACTGCTCAATAACCACTTCAGCAGTCTCTGCCTGACCTTGATAACCGCGTACAGGGGAAGGACCTTGCTGCCAGGTAGCACCCATATCAGTGAGAGCAGCCTGCAGGGAGGAAAGGTTGCGGATTTTTGTCCGAATCTGGCTAAAGTGTGACATGTTGACCGTGCATATACAAACGTTGAGCTAGCCCCACTCGCTGTACGAAACCTTGGTTTGCGCTTCTGTCACAGCGGTTTGCTGCACAGACTGCTGATAGAACTCAGATGTAGCCTCACGAGCGACTACGTTTCCAATCTGCTCTTCTATCTTGCGGGTGACCTCCTCGCAGGAAGCCCCCACTACGCCCGTCACCACTTCCTTGACGCGACCGTCGGGATAAATGATGAACTCCAAAGTTTCCATACAATACCTGGGGGTAAAGAATCAGAACTCAGCAACGAGATCTAAAAGCTGGCATTAGGTTGAACAAACTACCCAACCCCAACAAGCACTCTTGGATGGCAGATAACCATAACGTGGCAAATGTTTATGCAACTTATTGATGGCTCAAGCGCCTACCTCAGCTTAGGGATCAGTGTTGCGTAAACCACCCAAAAGCGTCAAGCCTGAAGCGTCATAGTGGCCGCTGAAAACCCTGATAGAAGCGCAAACCCGTATACTTTTGTTGCACATCTTAATATCCCGCAATATTGAAGCTTCGCTGGATGTCAGATCCCGATGCAAGTCTGCTCCGGAGAGGCCTGTTCGTCCGATAATAGGGGACTGTGATGTACGCGGAAAACAGTATGGATTTTCAATACACTCGTCAGGTGGCCCCACTGTCTGTAGGCGTTTTGGGTTTTGGAGGGCTGGGCCAGGCAGCAACTCGTGTTTTAGCGCCCAAGACGGAGATGAAGCTAGTGGCAGCAGCTGATAAGCAGGGATATGTCTACAGTCCCAAAGGATTAGACACTGACGCGTGTATAGGTGCGTATCGCGATCGCGGCTCCATTGGCTATACCGAACCGGATGGTGTTCTCAGTCAGACGAGTATTCAAGAGCTCATCACGTCGGCCTCGTCTGTACAGGGTTATTTCCTGGCATTGCCCAACCTACCGAACACCTTCATGGCGTCTGTAGTGCGTCAGTTTATTGATTCTGGCTGGCAGGGTGTGCTGGTGGATGCACTGAAGCGGACCAGCGCCATGGAGCAAATTTGGACGCTGCGGGATGATCTCAAAGCAGCTGGTATCACCTACCTAACCGGATGTGGTGCAACGCCCGGACTGTTAACAGCGGCGGCGGCGATCGCGGCGCAAAGCTATGCCGCAATCCATAGCATCAAAATCACCTTTGGGGTTGGTATTGCTAACTGGGAAGCGTATCGGGCCACCATTCGCGAAGATATTGCCCACCTCCCCGATTACGATGTCCCGACCGCTCAGGCCATGACCGATGCCGAAGTTGAGGCGCTGCTCGACCGGACAAACGGTTTATTGGCGTTGGAAGGAATGGAACATGCCGATGACTTCATGCTAGAACTGGCGGGGATTTGCGATCGCAACCAGGTCACCGTTGGCGGCATTGTGGATACCCGCAATCCGAAAAAGCCCCTCAGCACCAACGTCCAGGTTACAGGTCGCACCTTTGAGGGCAAACGCTCAACCCATACGTTCACTCTGGGCGATGAAACCAGCATGGCTGCCAACGTCTGTGGCCCCGCTTTCGGCTATCTCAAGGCGGGTATCGCACTCCAGAACAGGAGACAGCATGGCCTCTACACAGCTACTGAGGTGATGCCCCAATTCGTGCGGTAGCCCCTTGACCTAGCCCCTCATGATTTTCTCGCTTACCAAAATTGTGAGGGATGATCGAGCTCAATCCCACACCGTATGCAGTGCGTTCGTTTAGTGGTGTTCTTCCGTCCACAAGTGCCTATCAGAGTCTTAACGCCAATCTTGCCATCAGCTTTTGGGAGCATAATCCTGCAAGCAACAGAGCAGGCGTTTAGTGGTCTCTTAAGCGTGATCTAATGTAAAGCTGCAGGTTAAGAGGTAACTGATTACAGTAGGCTTATTGGACTATCAGGATAGGCATCGCGAGTCAATGCAGTAGAGTGCTAGGAGCGATCGCATCTGGCCTTAGTGCTCAACACCGTTCCCTTGAGAGTGAGAGGCTTTGGGCAATGGGATTCTTGGTAGGAATACTTTTAGGCATGGTCATTGGTGCTGCCATTATTTACTTCCTGCTGTCGCGGCAGGTTGCCGAACAAGGGGCAGCGATGCAAGTACTGCGGCAGCAGTTGACCCAGGCCGATGCTGAGCGGGATCGGCGGATTAAGGCAGCTACCGAAAGCCTGCAGCGAAGCCATGCTGCTGAGCTAGCACAGGCACAGGCTGTGACGGAAGGTGTCCAACAACAGTTAATCGCTACAAAAGCCGAGCGCGATCGCCTTAAATACGATTACGATGCGAATGTGCGGGCCGTTCATGCGGGTGCTGCGCGCCAAATGCAGCAAAAGGTGGCAGAAGCAAAAGCAGACTATAAACAGCGCCTGCAGGCTGAACGTGTCCTTCTGCAGGAAGAGTATGAAGCACGACTTGCAGCAGCTCAACCTTATACAGCTCAATCTGCCACTGCTCAGCCTGCAGCACCGCTGATGCCCACAGTCCCTAACGTATTAGATGCGTCTGATTCAGCTACTGTGCCCCTTATCGAACGTACCGAGACTCCTGCAGTTGCAGGGCCGCCAATTCCTGAGGAGCCTGCAGCGCCGCCGCCGACACCCACAATCCCGCCAGTTCCTGCCCCTCCTGAACCAGATGTAACCGAACCAGATGTATCTGAGGCAGCCTCTGCCGAAGCTGCGGAGGTTGCTCTGCCGCCACACCCCCAAACAGTAACATCAGTCACGCCCGAGCCAACCCCTACAGTTCGTCAAGTGCCAGCCATCCCGGCAGCAGCAGCGAACCAAAGCATCACAGCCCGACCGGTCAGTGCACTGACTCAGAATGCCAGTGCGTTGTTAGTTGACAGCTACGCGCCTGAGGTCAAAGTGCGGTGTCAGGTTGCAAATGCAATCGCCGCTGCCATGCCCACTGCCAGCGCCACCGATCAGGCTCGCTGGCTACCAACCCTGAAGCGTCTGGCCCGTGATGGCGATCCAGCGGTGCGTGTGCAGGCCATTCAAGCTTTGAGTCACACGAAGAAAGCTTCTCAGAGCCTACCTTTACTGCGTCGAGCGCTACGCGATGCCGATCCTGCTGTTATCGAAGCTGCCAGCACAGCGATGTCGCGCTTCAAGGGTTACACGCCGCAGCCACACCCCAAAGCTGCCAAATCGCGCTTACCTAAAAACCGCTAAATACTTAGCATCAGAAACAATTTGCCCTAGTTTAAGAAGCTTCCTCAATTGCAAAATGGGGCAGACAATTTTCCTTATCGAAAAGCGTACGTCTGCCCCATGCAACACAGCTTGCAACAAGTCTAGGGGTAGTTCTTGGGTGAATATGACTGTTCTACAGCTAACCGTGGTACTAACTCAGTTGGAATTCCACAGTCTTCAATATGCTGAACCGCATTCTGAGCAGGCACATCATCCTGCATTAGATGATTCACATAGGATTTGTTATCACGTTCGATTTGAGCTTTGGCGATCGCGATCGCTTTATCCACGGTACTGACTGGAGGCAATAGGCTAATGGTGCCAATTTGGTCAATCACAACTGGACTAATAACGCGTTTGCTCGGCAGTGTTTCAGACACTCCATAGAGTTCTTGGGTCGGAAATTCGAGATGGACAGCTGCGATCGCACCCTGGTAAATTTCACAGTGAATGAATTGCATCGACGAACTCCTTGTCTTGCGGTGTGTGGAAAACAGCGCAAATGGGCTCTGCAAACCAGAGCTAGCGCTGCAGGGGGCACACAAACCTTTACACCTGCAGACTAAGCAGGCAATGTGGCAAGCAAGTGAACAGAATTGTGGATGATTTGGGGCGATCGCGCCAACGAAACTCATACGCCGTATCCTCTGCCCCCCATACTTGATTGCCTGCGGCATCAAAGCCCCGGTCCCAGGTATCCATACCCGCTGCGTGCAGAACGATGGTGTTGGTTAACCGCACTGCGCCTCGTAGGTTCACCGGACAACCCTCGGGTGGAGTGCTGCCAACATAGCCTGAGTCTGCAGGCTGCAGTTCTATAGTACAGACGACCTCAGGAGAGAAGGCGGTGGTGGGAATCACGCGCTCGGCTAAGGGGCGATCGCACAGTCCTACCCACGCTTCTGTCTCAATTGGCTTGAAGGTGCGGGACTCGACGCGTTCGTCCTCTTTATCTGCAACGATGTGAAGAAACCGCTGGCGATAGGGACTATCCAGCCGTTCAGTCAGCGCTTGTTCCTGATAGAGATAAACTCCTGCCGCATCTGACGAATCTTCCACCAACTCAATACGGCAAGTTGTCATCTGCACGCTGACGCGATCGGGCTCCACGGCTGCCTGTGCAGAGGTATCCATCACCCCCACTAGGTGATTCACGACGGCTTCTACAGGTTCTGATGACGGTGTCGTCACATCTACAGGCACATCAACAGTCTGTGCTAAGGCAGGGGTGAACGTGCCCAGGGACAGCAGTAGGATGACGGAAAAACGTCTCAAGCTCATACAGACTGTTGCTCCCTATGATCATCACGTCAACTGAAAGACAAAATTGCCTCTATGCCTTTGCCAAGGAATACCGCTTAGCAGCCGACAGAAGCAGCCTTTGCCATATCAATTTTCTGATAACGGCAGTAACTTGTGAAGCAGGCGATACATTTGATGTTGATGAGTGCTATCGCCTAGAGGCGGCTTGCCAAAAGTTTTGTGTAGAAAGGCCACTAGCCGCTTGGAGTTGCAACCTGACAAAGGAGTGGTGCCGTACTAAAAAACTCCTGAACTGAGGCAAGCGTCGCTTGATTTTTATCGTCGAGAGGCTGTGAATCTAAAACTGTTTGTCGCTCGACAGGACAATAAGTACCAATCACCTTGCCGAAAATAGATTCTCGTGGCAAGAACCCCCAGATATGGCTATCAAAGGCTGCGTTGCGATTGTCTCCAAGTACGAAATAAGCATTTTCTGGAATGATAACCGCATCATATTCATAATTGGGAATGCTTGAGAGAGGCTCTCCCGTTGAAGCGGTGATAATTTTTCCTAATAAGAGAAGCAAGCTAATAACCTTTCACGGAAATTATGGAAATTTGCGAAGCCATAAGC
>JBCBJE010000080.1:0-10812 GCA_038523735.1 Cyanobacteria bacterium J06626_18
TTCGTGCCCAATGCGCTTCCGCTTTTCTTCGGGATCAGTGACCCCTTCGATCTTGGCAAGAAAGCGATCGCGCGCATTTACATAACTCACCTCAATATGGAACTCAGTGTGGAACAGTTCCACCAACCGCTCGGGTTCGCCTTTCCGCATGAAGCCCTGATCAATAAACATGCACGTCAGCTGGTCGCCGATGGCTCGGTGCAGTAAGAACGCCAGCGTCGAGGAATCGACTCCGCCTGATAGTGCCAGCAAGACGCGGCGATCGCCCACTCGTGCCCGCACTTCCCGAATTGACTCTTCTAGAAAGGCTTCCGTCGTCCAAGTGGGTTGGCATTCGCAAATGTGATAGACGAAATTGCGAATGAGCGCCTGCCCACCTTCGGAATGAACGACCTCTGGATGAAACTGCACACCATACAGTTTGCGCTGGTGGTCAGCCACAGTGGCACTCGGTGTGTTGCTAGTGTGGGCCAGGACTTCGAATCCAGCAGGCATTTGCGTAACGGAATCACCATGGCTCATCCACATAGTCGAGCCATCTTCCACGTTGGTGAGCAAGTCAGTAGGGTCATCAATGTAAAACGCTGCTTTGCCGTACTCGCCACGTTTGGCTTTCTCGACTTGGCCACCCAGCTGCTGCACCATGAGCTGCATGCCGTAACATACGCCCAGAATCGGGATACCGAGTTCCCAGATGCCGGGATCACAGTGGGGGGCACCTTCGTCATAGACAGAGCTAGGTCCGCCAGAGAGGATAATGCCTTTAGGGTTAAGCTGTTTGAGCTGTTCTACAGAGGTTCGGTAGGACAGCACTTCTGAGTAAACTTCTGTCTCGCGAATGCGGCGAGCAATTAGCTCTGAATATTGTGAGCCAAAATCTAAAATCACTAACATCTGCCGGTTGACCTCAGTCAGGGCAGATGCGTTAGGAGTCGTGGGACTTTGAGTTTGAGGAGTCACGATAGAAGTCCTGTAATCATTTGGGAACTAAGGATTAGCCAGCGCTGCCACAATCAGCAGGTTGGGCATGACGTACCAGAGCAAACTTGCGCGTGTATCTAAAGAAATGCCTAGAACAATTCGGGCTGAATGAGTAAGACGATAACGAGTTCTGACGGTTCGTAGATGTATGTCTGTAGAGGAATGTATTAACAAAAGCTGAAAATTTATTCCTAATAGCTTACCAGAGGGATTGCTGAAATGCCTGACCGCGATCGCTCACCGCGATAATTTCTCGTTGGCGATCAAATACTATCGACCCGACTGCAACCGTTCTAGCAGGTTGCTCAGTATGAGTTTGAATATAGGCCATCGCGCGGGTGTCGATTCGCTCGACCAACGTGCTGTAGATATGTTTAACCCACTCAGTTTTTTGAGTGGTATCCAGCATTCGTAAATGGGCCAGTCCAGCTTCTACAGTGCTAGCCTTCAGCAACTGCTGCACATCGGTCGTGGCAAGGCCCTGAGCGGCTGCAATCGCTGCCAAAATTTCCTGTCGGCCATCCGCTATATGATGATGCGTATGAAAAATCCCCCCAGCTAACTTGATTAATTTGCCGTGATAGCCCAACAGCAGAATTGATCGCACACCACAGAGTGCTGCTTCTATCAACAAAGGTCCCAACCAATTCGCAGTTTTAATCCGCTGCTCAGGATTTAGCCCCAGAGAGATAGCGCGATCAAGACCGTTTTCGCCCACACAAAATACCAGTGCATCAAACTGCTTGGCCTTCTCACACACCGTTTGCCGAAATACTCCCAATTGTCCCGGTGCGCTCAAAGGTGCCGAAATACCAGAAGTGCCCAGGAGTGACAGTCCATCGACCACACCAAAGGCAGCATTCGAGGTTCGCAGCGCCAGCGATCGCCCCTCCGGCAAAATCACGGTGACTCGAATACGCTGGTTTTCGGATAGTAAGGGTCTAAGATTTTCAATCAAGAGCGTTTGGGCATAGCGATATATCGCCGCCTGATTTGCCACACGGGCCTGCCGCCCAATCCCGTCGCCCCCCTCCAGCCGAATCTGCTCCGATTGCACCTCATCCCCCCAAGCCACAACTGCCCACACCGGGGTATGCCGCGTCAGGTCTAGATTGTCACCAGGATCACTGCGCGTAATTGCCAGCGCCGACCCGTCCGGCAGCATTGCCACCTGCTCCACCGGCATTTCTGTCGTTTCGTCAGGATTGATGAGATTAATAGAAACCGTTGATACAGATTTATCTGGATGCAAAAGCCGCTCCAGCGCTGCGATCGCGCTTGCACAAGCAAACACCGGCAGCGTGTAGCCAGCCCTCGGTATTATCGACTCACCCGTACCCTGTGACATACTTTGACAATTAGAATGTTGTTTAAGTGTATGACGCTTCCCTATGAACGCTATCGACTACCTTCGCATCAGTCTAATTGACCGCTGTAACTTCCAGTGCCAGTACTGTATGCCGGAAGGGGCGGACCTAGTGTACGCGCTGCAGCAGGACTGGCTGACCCGTGAAGAGTTGCTAACGTTGCTGCAGGCCGTGTTCATTCCGGCTGGGTTTACCCGCTTTCGACTGACAGGAGGCGAGCCGCTGTTGCGACCTGATGTGGTGGCAATTGTGCAGGACATTGCCACTCTGCCTCAGACTCAGGATTTGGCAATGACAACGAATGCCTTTTTGCTGGAAAAAAAGGCCCAGCCCCTTTGGGATGCCGGTCTACGGCGCATCAACATCAGTCTGGATTCGCTAGATCCAGATACGTTTCAGGCCATTATTGGTGGTCGCGGTCGGTCCCGGTGGTATGAGGTTTGGGCCGGTATTCAGGCGGCGCATCGGGTCGGCTTTTCACCGCTGAAGCTAAATGTAGTTGTTATTCCGGGTGTTAACGACAGCGAGATCCTGGACCTTGCAGCCTTGACAATTGACCGCGACTGGCATGTGCGCTTCATTGAGTTCATGCCGATTGGCAATGGCGATCTGTTTCAAAATCGAGGCTGGATTCCCTCAGAGGAGTTGCGGCAGCGGATTCGCGATCGCTGGGGTTTGACCGACGGTACGGTGCGCGGCAATGGCCCGGCAGATGTGTTTCAAATTCCGGGAGCCAAAGGTACGCTGGGGTTTATTAGCCAGATGTCGGAGTGTTTTTGCGATCGCTGCAACCGCATGCGTCTTTCTGCCGATGGCTGGCTGCGCCCTTGTCTGTTGAATGAGACCGGGCAGATTAATCTACGTCAGCTGCTGCGGGATGGGGTACCGCTGACGGAAATTCGCGATCAGGTGGCGGAATTGGTGGGCGCCAAACCTGAGATTAATTTCAAAATGCGCGAATCGGGTACGACCGGAGCTTACAGCCGCACGATGTCTCAGATTGGTGGATAGCTTAGCTGACAGCACTATGATGCAATGAGAGACGCCAAAAGCTTTCCACGATTCTGCTGAAGCCAAGTCTCGAATCTCACGGTTTCGATTGCAGCATCGGCAACCTTCAGTCGATCAACCTTTCCCTCAAGCACCCAGCCTGTCCAGTAAACTAGCGAACTTGCCCGTTGCAATCGCCATACGGTTGTGATCGCCTCCTGCTCTGAAAGGGATAGAGCGTTTCGCTCGCGATACCCCGTGCTAAAGGCTCGAATAATCGACTCAAACTGTCTTTCTTTCCAGGGAAATGAAGCTAATTCGTCCAGACTGCTCAGGTAGTCTAATAACCTCAAGTCACGGGTAGCGTACTCAAAGTCCAAGATACTCACCACCTGGTCATCGTCTACGAGGATATTGGGAGTGATGTAGTCAGCGTGAATGGTCTGAACCGGGAGGTTTGTATAGAGATATGCGGCCTCTGCCAACACCTCAGTCAGAATTTGATTGAGCGCAGTTTGTTCAGACCTACCCAGATCAAGTATGCGAGCAATTTCTAGGGGATTGTTAATCGCCGGATGAATTTCACTCAAATTTCCCCAGTACGGTAATCGCGCCAGTTTTCCATCGGGATCAAACTCAGCCAGGGCAGCGTGAAGTTCCGCTAAGGCGCAACCTATTGAGTAAACCTGCTTCAAGTGATGTCGATTTGCCGGTTTGCCAGACAGCCGTGGTAGCAATGAGGCTCTGAGCGATCGCGATTCAGTTTCCAGATGAACGAGCGTTTCACCGTTGGAAGTCGGTATTGGAGTTGGCAAACTAAATGAAGGGGATTGCTCTTGTAAAAAGGCAAGCAATCTGTGCTCGTATTCAATCTGTGAAATCTCTGCAGTAGCAGCATAAATCTTTAGTACGAAAGTGTCTGTCAGGGTGTGGATGAAATAGGTTTTATTGCTACCTCCCTGACATGTGGGCTCTAGCCTCATTCCCTCCAAAAAGGGCCAATGAGTCAGAACCCTGTGTTCGTCTGATTTTGCTAGCGTCATCTTGTATCGAGTTTGGGAACGCTAGGGCATCTACTCCAAACTAAACTCGTCAAACAGAATAACGTCGGAATCGGGATCGCGAGTATCGAAGTAATAGCTGCTGACAGTTCCTGTTCCCGTATCGAGGATGCTAAAGGCGGTAATATCGTTGCTTTCGAGATAGGGCAGGGGGTTGCCATTTTCATCGAGAAGGGGATTGTTCTCCTCACCTAAGCTAAGTGCTTCTGTCGGTACTACCGGTTCGAGGCCGTTGGGGTCTCCCTGGGCTGCGTAATACGCCTGCTGGTACTTGTCCAAGTCTTTTGTCGGTTCAGCTGGGGGAAGGTTGCGAGTTTTTTCCCGCCAATAGGCACCGTAAGAATTACCCACATTAGATGTTTCTAGAAAATGGACTCCCGTTGGCCCCACGAAGCGATTCCAAAGATGGGAATGACCATATAACACCAGGTCTACCCCGGCACTTTCTAACAGGGGGACCAAGTCGCGAATGATGTAGTCATTATCGATAGGATATTCGTAGCGGATGGCTCGGAGACTGCCATCGTCATTGCGATCGTAAATAGGGACTGGGTCAGTAAATGGAGGCACCACATTATCCCCCAGGCTATGGGGCGGGTGATGCCACATCACGATTTGATACTTGGCTTGCTGAAACGCCTCGCTATTGAGTTCCTGCTGCAGCCATTGGTATTGAAAACTGCCCTGATTGATGGGTTCAAAAATATGCTGTCCATGCCCCCAAGCAGCGGGATTATTAAGGTCCGCTGCGCGCTCGCGAAAGCGCCCCCGCACACCTGGTTCAGTTTGGGGACGTCGCCAGATATTGGTGATAAAGAGAGATACCAGGCGCACATCCCCAAATGTGATGGCGTAGTAGCGACTGGTTTCTTCCGATCGCACTGGATTAGGCACTGTACTCATCGGCAGACTAAAAATCTGCTCATAAGTGTCGCTATTGAAGGAGTTATCAATAATCCATTGTCGCCGTTGGCCAGGATCACCATCAGGATTGAAAAATTCTGAGTTGGTTTCGTACAGTTCAATAGCAGCTTTACGTGGTACTGGGTCGTTGAATTGGTCATTCAAGGGGACAACTTCTGAGAAACGTCCCATGACCTCATGATTGCCAGTTGCTGGAAACAAGGGCGCTTCCTGAATAATCTGTCCGCCTCGATAGAGCGTTGTGCGTCCTTCCTTTTCTAAGCGATAACTGGCGCGGCCTTGCAGCGCTGGGAAAAAAGCGCCCCCTTCAGCATCATCGAACCATTCCGACGCGCGATCAGGGATGTTGACCAAATCTCCGGCCAGAAAAACCGCATCAACTTGACCAATATGCTCCTCGACCTTCTGCAGGTTGGCTGCAGTCATGGGCATTTGCTGGTGATCCGAAGTCAGTAGAATCTTGAGTGACTGCCCCAGAGGGGGAGCAGGTGACAGGGAAAAGGTATCGCTGGTGAGAATAGTGCCGTCTTCGCGCTGACTTTTGACTTCATAGAGCACTCGTTGTCCTGGCGTTAGGCCAGTGACTTCGGCTTCATGTCGCCAAATAGGTCGATAGGTGGGAGATTCCAGGGTCTCGCCATTCGGTAGTTGAGAATCCTGATCTTCTCGAGTTCGCGTTAGTTGACGGGTTTCAGCAAAAACTTGATCGCTACTACCCGGCTCTAGCGTTTCTGTAGGCCGCGTCCCGTAGACAACAGTATGATCGCTTCCTTCAAATTCCGTAAACCAGACGACCCGAACCGAGTTCTCGGTGGGGTATTGCAAAAAAGGGTCGGTCAGCATCGTGTCCTCTTCGGTGTCTGGCTGATCGGCAAGTCTAGGTTCTAGCACCAGGACTAAAACAGCCGCGATCGCTAATACAACTCCTGGAATCAGCAGGGTTAAGTCTTCCCGTCGTCTCATACAGTTGCTCTTGTTTGGATAAACCTTGACCCCATCCAGATCCCCGGTTCTTGCCAAGGGGAAAACTCCCGTTTTCACATCGGATGTGGTTTGAACAATGAACCGCACTGGCTCAGAATGACGAGTGCCAAAAATCGGTCCGAGCAAACTTGCCGAGCTGTGGACTGCTGTAAAGCAGGCAGATGCCGGATTTGCCAAACCTAGGGTAGCTCTAAAGCCGGACCACTGCGAAAATTGTCTGGCTGGTGCGATCGCTTTTCCATATAAATCGCTATGGTAGGACCATTTGAAATTCAGTTCCCCAAGAGTCTGCTTTGCCACTGATGCTGCTGCGTTTTTAGAGAACCGTCTTGAGTCTTTCCCAATGGCAACCCCGCAATTCCAACACAAGGACAACCTATCCCTGGCGGCTTGCCATGGTTGTGGTTGCCTCTACCGCGTTGCATGGGCTCCTACTGTTGCTACCCTGGCCTTTCGAGAAATCAGAAAAGATGGAGCCACCCCAAGTGAAGCTGGAGGAGGTAGAGGGCGATGCAGCTGTGGATGTGACAATTTTGCCTGAGGGTACTTTGCTCCCTGCCGTGGAAGAAGGCCCAACCACTGAAGAGGAGCCTTCCACAGAAGAAGAACCTCCTGACTTTGCCGAGCAACCCCCTCCCCTCAAACCCGAGCCGGAACCAGAACCCGAGCCAGAACCAGAATCCGAGCTAGAGCCAACCCCTGAGACGGAACTAGAATCCGAGCCGGAATCAGAACTAGAACCCAAACCAGACCCTGAACTTCCAACCGAGCCTGGGACGAACACCTCAGAGGGTCCAGCACCAAGCGTTCCGCCGCCCCCAGATGCACTATCGGTAGCAATGTCAGGGGCTACGCACAATGGCAGAAAAAGTTTGAATGATGATGATGAAAAAGAGCGGGCGTCGATTGATTGGTTCTTGGCCAACTATGCGCTATCTTCTGAGGCACCGAGGGAAGCAGATCCGGTAGAGGTGGAATATCCTTTAGACGAGTGTAAAGAGCCAGCTCCTACTGATGGTCTATTTGTTGTGGTAGCCAATCCTGATGGTGAGGTGATATTTGGTCGCGATAATCCTGATAACATCCTTGGTTCAACCGGGTATGAACCACTCGACGAGAAGGCTTGGGAAGTAATTAATAGTCTTGAGTTTGAGGCCAAGGATGAAGCGAGATCTTATGTGATCGAAGTGAAGATAGCAGGATATCCAGACCATTGTCCGTAAGCTTGAAACATGCCGAACTTCTTTGCTCTAAACCGTTTTGTAACTCTAGCGGTACGGCTATCAGGAGAGTCGCTTGTGGACATAATGCTTGAGAAGCAGTGTGGCAACTCGCTTCGCTCCACCAAAATCGTTTCGTAAAGTTTAGATGTCGTTGCCGCGCAACCCTCCTGAAGAGTGTGCAACCTCTTTGTATCAGTACGTATGCATCTCGCAGTAATTATGTCAACCTATTTTTGAACTGCTACAGCTCAGAGTAGTGGAATCTAGCCTTATTGCGGCTGCATCCACATCACCCACTACCCACTACCCGTTACCCACTACCCGTTACCCACTACCCACTACCCACTACCTATCTATCCATTTGTTGGAATTGGGATGATTGGGTCCGAATTTAGTATGAAATGAGGAAATTACGATGTCTCTAGAACAAATTGAAGGACTTTGGCTCGTTTTCATCATCTCCTTAGCGATGATCTGTTTAAGTCCTATTTCGTATTGGGCGCTGACTGCCCCTATCCATTCAGCGCGCGGCGATCGCTCCAAGTCTGCTGCCAACAAACCAGTAGCCACAAATGATTTTCATGCTCGTCCACTCATGGGTGAAGCCGCTCCTTCCAAGCTGTGAAGCAAAGGGGCTTCAATGCTCATCCAGAGGAGGACTGAGCAACATCGTGTTTGAAGTTGCCTGATCACAGGCAACTGAAACAAAATCAGTGGCGGTTAACGCTGATGTGTCTACTCCATTGAGGATAGCTAGAGTCGCTACACCGAAATGGATAGCACTCCCATTAAAGGACAGGTCATCGACACCCAAGCCAGCGGCCAAACCGATCAAGTCGGTGCCAACCTCAAAATCCACGATGGTGTCTGTGCCCTCTCCGGCCGCAAGCACAAAAGTATCGCTGCCGCTGCCGCCAGAGAAATCGTCACCCGCCAGCGTGTCATCGCCGCGACCACCCCGCAAAATGTCATCACCGTCGTCGCCCCAAAGTTGGTCATCGCCTGCATCGCCAAACAGGGTGTCGTCACCTGCTTTGCCACCGATCCGGTCATTTCCGGCACCGCCGTAGATCAGATCATCGCCGCCAACCGTGCCGCCGGGTTTACGCTGATTGCGATCGCCCCTCAACACGTCATCCCCATCACCGCCGAAAATTTGGTCATCTCCCAATCCGCCTGCGATCGTGTCATCACCGGCCAGACCCAGAAGGCGATTAGCATTAGCACCACCTGAGAGCCCATCATCGCCGTTAGTACCTTCGACCAGTTCAAACCCAGAAGGATTAATGACAAACTGATTATGAATTTCAGGCTGTTGTAAAGCGATGTCAGGATTTGCCAATAGATCGGCTTGGGTGTAAGGTTCAACCCCGTAAGTAGTTACCGTCAGAGCCTGCGTTAGCGGATCAATTTCAAACTCGCTCCAGCCATAGTTGTGGGCAGCGATGTATTCTCCCTGCAGAAGCTCAGCGTCAATACCGGAGCCTTCTAATCCAATAGGGTCAAAGCCGAGGGGTGTCAGTCGGGCATCCAGGACTTCGCGCACGAATTGATTGCGGGCTGTGTCGTCCGTCAGCGACAGATATTCGGCCTGGCTCTTGCCCTGGGCTTCCAGCAGCGATTCCGGGGTAAAACCAACCGTAGCGGGACCAAAGGGAGCCGCAAAGGTTTCATTAAAGGGCTCTGGCAAAAACGGTACCGTGAGCTGAATGCCAACTGGCCCAATCATTACATCCACCACATCCGCGGCAATCTGAGGTCCCCCGAACGTTTCTTGATAGGTAACGTTGTTCACCACATGACCATGAAAATCGCCCGTGACAAACACCACATTGTCGATGTCATTGGCTTCAATGAAACTCAAAAGTTCGGCCCGCTCAGCTGCGTAGCCTTCCCAGCGCTCCCCAGCTACGGGAATGCCAAAGTTTTGCATCGGCACCGTCGACATAACAAATTTCCAGGTGACGCCAGATGCCTCAGCCGCTAGTAAGTCTTGTTTAAACTGCGCTAGCTGGACCTCGCCCAGCATGGTGCGCCCTGGCTCAAAAGCTGACTCCAGGTAAGCCTCGATCGCATCCGGGGATGCCGTTTCTGGCAGAAACCCGAGCGGCGCATCACGGAAAGAGCGAACATCCAATACGTAAGTTGCAGCGTCACTCCCAAAGGTGTTGAAGCGATAGAGCTGCTGTTCATTGGCGGTGCGATCGTCTCCCGTTTCGCCGTAAAACTCATCGCGCAAAGGCTTGTAGTCCTGAAAAGCTTGCAGTGCGGCATCAAAGGCAGGCGTGTCGTTGACGAAGCCCGTCTCAGCCGCCCCGAAAATCTCGTCGCTTTGGGGCGAGGCTGCGGGCGTGGCTCCCCCAGCAAAGTCGTTGGTCAGCTCGTGGTCATCCCAGGTGGCATAGATAGAGGTAGATGCCCGCAAATCGGCCCAAGTATTTGCGCCAAGACGCTCAGTGTAAATCTCGGCATGTTTGATGCGGAATTCTTCCAGCGTTTGGGCTTGAGTCACCCCAGGCAGGGCGGGCGATTCGCTGTCAGCTTCGACGGTGTCGCCCATCTGCACAAAGAAATCAAGGTCCCGCTCAGGCACATTGGCGATCGCCGGATAGGGGCTCAGCTCTCCCTGCCAGTCGCCTGAAACGCCAAAGCGTAATCCTGTGTAGGTACCCGCAGCAGCCGGAGTGCGGAATTGCCCTGTGGCGATCGCGCCCTCGGCATCCGTAACCCGATAAAAATATTCTGTCGCGGGCAATAGCCCCGTCACTTCAACCTTGACAGGCACCAGCGCATCATCAACCGTGGCCGTTTGCGTTCCCACGATCGTGGCAAAGTCAGCCTCATTGCTGTACTCAAAAGTGACGTCGCCGGTAACCGTACTCCGAGTCCAGAGGACGGTTGAAGTTTGAGTCGTGTCACCACTGGCAACACCGTTCGGTAAGGAAGCCGGGAAGTCAGTCATCGGAGTCTCAACCCAACACAACAAAAACCAAGCTATCGAAGCAGCCTTTTTAGAACATTTAGAGAAGACTAAGGTTCGTTTATGGCGAAATCTCCATCATTGGCATTGAGGCGGCGATGGATGCTGAGCTCAGACGTTAATACACCCCGTATTTCTATTGATACAGCTCTCTTTATGGTCAGCGTATACGTGTATTCACGAAGGATTAATTCCGTATTTCTATTGGCTAAATACTTGGATTAATTTCAGTTCTAGGCATATTCTCTAAGATTTCATCTCTATTAAATAGAGTTTAGTTTTTGAGGAAAACAACCTCTAAA
>JBCBJE010000081.1:0-10802 GCA_038523735.1 Cyanobacteria bacterium J06626_18
TAAAGGTCTTTTTCAAGACCTTTATCGCCAATGTCATCCAAAGCTTTTTGTAAAGTTTCTACAGCTTCAGGATTTTTGGTCAGCTTCTCAAATAAAGCAGGACGCTCACCTAGAAGTCTTTTCAGTCTTGGATTTTTGCTAGCGACTTCAGCCGCATTAAGCGCAGCCAGAATTTCGTCATCCGCTTTGCCAGCCAAATTTTTCAGGCCTTTTGCGCCTACGATCTCATATAAATAAGTGAATTGGTCAGCTCCGGGATTACCTTTGGCCACTTCTTGAAGCCTAGGAAGGATGTCATCTTTTAACTCTTTGACGGCTTGGCTTGCCGTATCCCTAACCCCGATAACAACAGCATCTTGTCCTTTATGTGTGACCAGTTTCCCGGTGTGTGAATGTCCTTGTCCTTTGAAGCTCAATGCTTCATCTGGGATGGTTCCATCGGCTAAGAGCACCCAGGGGTTTATCTGACCCCATACCTGCATTCGATGTCCTTGACGCCGAACTTTAAGCTTCCTAAAGCGCAGCTTGTTTTTGAATCTCGCTGCAAGATCGTCTAAAGACTTTGCACCTTTCGCAAAACCACTCTTAACACCCTTGAGCATAATCTTGCCGTTCTTGAAAGCCGTTTTGGCACCTTTCGCTCCAATTTTGGCAAGTTCTTTGGCACTCTTAGCCGTAGTCTTGACAGCGGTTTTAACCGATATCGCTGCGGCTTTGGTTGCCCCCTTGATGCCGCCCTTCATTGCTTTAACAACTGCCCCGGCACTAAACAGAAGAGCAAACACTAATTCAATTGCACCAACAGCAACAGCCCGAGCAAGACTCTTGGCAGCTCCACCAATGTCACCGGCCCAGCCTTTAGTCGCGTAGCTACCCATGTGTCCTGCAATTTGAGCCAGTGCTACGCCAGCCATCACAGCTCCCAGGATCTGCAGCAGTGGTGGAACAGCTGCCATCACTGCACCACCCGTTAGGATATTAGCGGCAATAAAGCCTGTAATTCCAGCGATCGCCCCAGCGAGCAACTTACCCCAGTTAGCAGCAAACCATTGTTTAATGCCCTGCTTAAGTTGATTGAACATGTAGCTCGCTCGCTGTGCTGGCGTCAGCGGACCGAGGGTACGCATATTAGCTGGAATATCTCCTTGCTTGGCAGACTTCCCTTGCTTCTGGGTACTTTCAGCCCCTTCTACCTTCTGGGCCATCATCTGCTCTAACTTGGCTTGGGCTGTGGCTTCGTCATCACAGCACGCCCCTGCAGGAGTGGCTTCTCCTTCAGCAACATCGGCGGATACCGTTTCTGTTTCTGACTCAGCTGCTCCTCCTGAATTAGCCTCACCAGCTAACTCTGCCTTAATGGCTGCCATTGAATTGGCTGGGTCATTGGATTCGCCAAATTCCACTTCGCTTCCGTCTTGTAAGTTCAGCGAAGCCAAAAACTCAGAGTCAGGAGCGAAGGAGGCAACTTGGTCAACCGCAATATCGTCTTCGGTGAATTCATCCTTGCTCAGCATTTGAGCCAGTTCGCTGTTTCCTTCCTCATCTGCCAGTGGTGTCCCTTCTAAAGTTGCTGGAGCACTACATTGAGCACAATCTTCAGCGGTTCGTTCGAAGGGCAACGGCTGGGTGATATCCATGCCTAAGATTTCCTCAGACATTTGTCCCCAGAAGTGATCAGGCATTTGTTGAGCCGCTGAGACAAGGTTGCCAATCTTTTCCAGAACACCGATGAGAGCTTCAACTATGGCTCCAATCGCATCCAAAACAGCATTGTAGATTGCCCGATAGGCAGCCAGAATCTTGTCAATCGCATTGGCCAAGAAATCGAGAATGGCGGTTACACCTTTCTTCAGAGCATCCGCTGCCTTGTTAACCAAGTCCACCGCTTTGTTAACCGCTTGGTCAATTTTGGCGTTGATGCGCTTGGCAATCCCTGGGAAAGCCGCAAAAGCAACTTTTACCAATCCTGTGAGAACTTCACCCAGCCCTTTGATCAGGGTCGTAATCGCTTTACGGGCCAGCTCAATAGCCGCAACTGCCAACTTCTTAGCCGCTTCAAAGATAGCTTTGACAGCTTTACGCAAATTGTCATAGATGAAATTCACGGCGGATTTAATGCCGTCAATGAAGGCTTTGGCTTTGGACTTCACCCAACCCCAGAAGCCTCCAGACTCTTTTTTGCCCTCTTCTTTTTTCTTGGTAGCCTCTTGGTCGGCCTTCTGTTTCTCGGCTTCTACCTTTTGCTCGGCTTCCTCTATGTGCTTAGCTGCTTCAGAGTCTCCCTTTGCTTTCTCGTCGTCAATTTTCTTACGCTGGTCAGTTGTTGCCTTGGATGCTTTGTCTTGATAGTCTTGCTCGACAGCCTTTAGCTCATCCCGCCATTCCTGCTTAGCTTGAGCCACTTCCGCTTGAGCTGTTTGCTGTTCTTGCCGCTGTTCTTGCTGAGTCGCTTCATTCAAGGCAGCAATATCTTCATCTGCCTTGGTTCTTGCTTGGGTCGTGTCAGTATCGAACTTTTCCTTGCCGGCACGATATTTCTCTTGTTCTGGACCAATTTGTTCTCTGAGATAGGGAGTCAGGGATTGGTTCAAACTGCCCGCCACCTCTCCAGGTACGCCGGCAGTGGCCTCTTTTGCCTGAGCTGCGCCGGGGGGAATGGCTGCCAGTTCTTTGTTCGGCTTCAGAATTTCGTCACTGGCCTGCGGATAAATGGCGTTTTCACCAAAGTCTTGGTTGATAGCCTGAGCTGCAGTGGCCTTCGCTGATTGGACTTCTTGAGTAGAAGCCGCTTTGGCAGTCTCCATCTGAGACGGATTTGCATCACCTGTTAAGTCAACCTGTGGGCGATCGCCCAAACTCGTATTAATTGGGCTAGTGTCAGTGCTAATGGAATTCAAGGCATGCTGAGCACTTTGACTCAGTGCCGTATCTGATTCCCCTTCGGCTGGTTTTTCGGCACCCGCTAGCTGAGTAGGTGGCTGTGGTAGAGCGGCTGGTGCTTCGGGGACTTGAATTTGCGCAGCTACCGGAACCGAACTGGCACCAGAGCCTTCTATCTCGATGGCGGGTTCTTTTCCGTCACTGGCAGCCTGCTCGGCAGCTTGTTGAGCTATCTGGCTAGGCTTAGTATTTTTTGTTGTGGCCGCAGAGAGTCCTGTGGGAGCTGGCATTTCAGGAAGATTATCCTGAAGCTGCTGCCGTTGATCTTCTAAGGCTTGAGCAGATGCGTCACTGGCTTGGGCATAGGTTGCTGGGAGTTGAGTCGGTGGTATGGTTATCAGCTGTTCGATAATCTGGCTGGGATTTTCCGTGCTCAGGGAAACAGCGGCTTGAGAAGACGTTGGCCCAGACGCTTGGGAACTAGTACCCCCTATTGATTCACTGGAAACAGCTGTAGAGCTTGATGAACTACCTGCCTCAACACTACCTGCGTTAGGCACGTTTTCAGGTACCTTAGCCTCGGGCAAGGATTCACTAGTAGTTGTAGACGAATTTACTTCCTCGATGCTGCTGGCATCAGATACAGCATTGTTGATTGCTGCAGCTTCAGGCAATGCTTCTCTACTCTCTCCTACATTTTCGGAAGTGGCTATAGAAGGCTGCTTGGAGGCTGAACCATTTCCTTGAACATCTGTGGTCTCAGAACTTTCTAAGGATTGCCCGGATTGAATTGCCTGTTCATCCGATACTGGTTGCTCATCGACAGCGCTTACTTGGCTGCTGACCGATGACAGTTTATTTAGTCGAGATAGTTGTGTTTCAATACCTGTCTGTCTGTTCTCAAGTTGAGTTTCATCCGTATCAGATGTTGTTTCGGATAGCTCTTCTGGACTCCGTTTCAACTGTATATAGTTGAGTGGCACTAGGCTTGGCAGAAGCGATCGCGACCATTTTGTCTGAATACGATTTGATTTAGCTTGCGCTCTAGTTCCACCTGTTTGCTGGATCGTGTGGGTCAGCTCGTGAGCCAATAATTCTTGGCCAGTGCGGCTCCCCGGTTTAAATTCGCCTTGCTTGAAGTAGATATCTTGTCCGGTGGTAAATGCCTTGGCCTGCAGCGATTGGTTCAGCCCATCGGCCTGACTATCTGTGTGAATGCGAACGCCGCTGAAATTAGCACCGAATGCCTGCTCCATCGGTCCCCGGACGGAGTCAGTTAGGGGTTGGCCTTGACCGCGCGATCGCGCGATCGCGCGGTCAACATCTGTACTTGCCTCTATAGATGGGGTAGTCTGCCGCTGCAATGAAGGGGGTACTGCTGCTGTGGCAGAGTTTGGTAGGGTGAGTGTTGTGAGGTTGATCGCGCTGGGCTTGTAGGATGGCGTCGCTGTTGAAGACCCCGATGGCTTTTGCTTTACAACCGGATTGTGAGCCCCTAAGAGATCTTGAAGGGTCACAGGCCCGCTACCACGCTTCACGGGTGCGGCAGCTGCCTGTAATGCTTCTGTTTCCGAGGCTGCAGACTTAGCCTGAATAACCGAATCAGGACCAGAATCAGCCTTGCCTGTTGGTGGCGGCGGCGAGCCTGCGAATAGATTGACTTTGGTGAGGTCAATCAGCGATTCCTGAAGGTTCTCTGGTTTTGCTTGAATATCGGCAGGGCCTCCAGAAGTCGGAGGGGGCGGGAGCACAAACGGACGAGCCTGAAGCGGATGACTGGCCGTTTGGGATGCCTCAGCGGTTGCAGGCGATTGCCCTTCCAACTGGTTGGTAGGCGGTGACCAGTTGGAAGCCGTCTGCGGTTGGCTCTGAGTATGCGTGGTCATGGACTGGAGCTAAATCATGACTTACGGCTGGCGGTAGATGCTGGGAGACGCGATAAATCGCGTCTTTACTTAGTTTTGGGTTGGCTGGCGCTGCCGTTTTGTTGGACTACGTGGGTTAGTTCGTGGGCCAACAACTCTTGCCCACCGCGATCGCCTGGCTGATACTCGCCTTGGCGGAAGAAGACATCTTGGCCGGTGGTGAAGGCGCGGGCTTGGATGGATTGGTTGAGTTGGTCAGACTGAGAATCGGTGTGGATGCGGACACTGCTGAAGTCGGCACCAAATGCCTGCTCCATGGAACCGCGGATGTTGTCTCCTAAGGGTCGGCCCTGCCCACGAACAGCGGCTATGGAAGATTCCAAATTATCCGACGCCACACCACCACCTACGGCTTTTCGCTGCAGTAGGGGCTTCATCTGCAGGTCTTCTTCTTCCTCCGGCATTGCTTCGCGTTGGAGGGTCTGGGCCAGAGGTTTCATCTGCAGATCTTCTTCCTCCTCTGGCATCGCTTCACGCTGAATCGTTTGCTGCTGCACTTGAGGTAAATGGATGCGATCGACGACTTGAGCAGCCACAGTGTCCGCTTCTTGCTCGTACTTGTCCCCCGGAGCCCCGATCGCGAGCTTGGCTTGAAGATTCAACGTCTGAGCAACCCCTGCATCCAACTGCTGCATCCGCACCACATTTTGCGTAGCTTCAGTAGGATGCGACAGCTGTTCCTTGGGTTGCACGACAAAAGGCTGCCCTGGCAGCTGATGCCCGGGACTGAAGTCACTGTTGGGAACTAAGACTTGGGTCAGGTCGTTAGAAAACTCGCTCATGGCACAGAGCCTACATTCGACACGGTACAGCTATCGAAAACGAGCACCCTGCGAGAAATCGTGAAATTGGTAGACCTTAATTTCCCCACAATCATGGCACAGGCCGTCGACTTTCGCCCGTCAAAAAGTTTGCGATCGCCCAAGCAAGGGGGGAAGGGGATTACAACTGATATCTAGGGGTAGTTTATCGTCTGGGGCGATATCGATCGAAGTTTTGTAGAAAGGCTTCTCTTGCGGCACCTTCGGAGGGCAAGGCGGCTTCAATATCGGAATGCTGAATCCGAGGCATCATCGATAAGCGATCAGAATATCTAAAGCCGTCGGGACTGCGATCGCGGGCTAGTTCCTCTTGTTCGCCAGGCAAGAGCTGTTGCAGCAAACTACGGACAGTGGATATCTCAGCATATCCAGCATTCTCTAATTGGGCGTCCAGCATGTGAAGGTGGGGCCGTACGTGCACTGCAGCTAAAGCATCACCGCGGGTATATTCATCGCTGGGCTCAGGACGGGCGTGAGTGCCTTCCGCATATCCGGTGCCTCCAGGGGTAAATTGGTCCCCAAGACGCATCCCGTAACGCCATCGAGAATCGACCGACGTAATCGGTTCATCGTCAGGAAAGGCTGGGACATCGCCTTCCAGGTTGTGATTACCCGCGTCAACGGAGTCTTCGCTGGTGAGCCACGAGCCCACAGTGGCTACAAACCCACTCTGGCGCGCGATCGTTTCCAACTGTTCAATGGTTTCGGCAGCAACGCCCTCATACAAGGGTTGAATGAGTTGTTGCTCTTCCGACAAAATTTGCATGTCCCATTCCAGCGCTGCTTGGCCGGTCAGTGGTCCACCTTCGTGCAACTCTTTGAGCTTTGGAAAGACATTGTCAAAAATGACCTGGTTGCCAATGCGCATGAAGCCCTGCAACTCATTCGAAATAGAACCTGTCATCCGAGCTGACCCTTCGCCAAAAAGCCCCGCCATCACAGATGGATACGCAACTTGTTGGGCTCCATTGGCTACGATCGATGCCGCGAAAGCCCAACGAGTCGTCCATCCTCGGGCTGCATGGTACTCGTAAAACCAACGGTAAAAGTCACGGCGTTGTTCGATGCGAACATAAACCGCTGAATTCCCGCTCAGCAGATTATGCAGGCAGGCGTCTTGCCAACGTTGGCTGTTGCTGGTTCGATCCTCGGTTGTCCAATCCGTAGGGCCGGTAATTTGGTCGGCGGTTTCAACCTCACCGATTCCTGACACCACTGGAGCTGCTTCCTCTGCCTGAATCGCTTCTGTTTCAAGACTTTGGGCAAATAGGGGCTGCCAGCGATCGCGGAGGCGATTATAGTCAATCAAAATGGTGCTGTGATCGCCAGGAGCACGCCTAATCGGCATGGTCGCATCGCCATAAAGTTCCTCAGCGATCGCTTCGTCGGTATAGGGACCTAGCGTGATGATGCGCAGGGGTGAGCCGTCTAAAGACTCAAACTGCACTGCATCGCCGAACGTATCCCGCTGAATGACCGTATCCCTTTGAACAAACGGCTGTCCTGATCCTTTAGAGGTTGGGATGGAGGCTGTGGCAAGCGTGTTTAGCACGCCAGCGTCTAGCTGTTGGATGCGGTCAAGACTCCGCGCCGAGCGTGAGGGGCGAGTTGATGGGTGTTTGGGTTGTACGACGAAGGACCGCTCAGGTAACTGATGCGGCGGTTGAAAATTACGACGCATAGCGGCAGCTTTGGTCTGGCTGTGGGAAGAATGCTCACTCATAGCTGTAAGGACAGCGGCAATCGAATGCGCTGGCTACTTAGCGTAATTGACATTGCCTTCAGGCGTTGTGTTGTAGTACATGGAGATAACAGCCCCTCGGTTGGTGGGCGCGTTGTCGCTAGCGGCAGCATCACTTGGGTCGCGCGGTAGAACTTTGCCCTCGTGAGCCCACTCCACCTGATCCAAAACGCCGGGTGTAAAGCTCATGGCCTGTCCCTGAATCTGGCTCGAAAGTTCATCGAACACAAGGCTAGCCCGTTCTCCCGCCAGCTTGTGGTTTAGGCGCTCCCCTTTCTGTTGTTGTTTTTCATCGCGAGAAAGTCCAGCCTCGTCATTAATATCGGAAACGTCAACGCCCTGTTCAGCAGCGCTCTTGTTGGGGCTTAGCCACCGTTCTGTGGCAGTCCCCAGGACATGAATTTTGAACCTATCCCCTGGATAGTGCCTTTCGTGATTCAGGATGCTGTCAACCACTTGCTGAATGGTTGCCATATCGACATCATCCAAGGCATTTTCGGCGCTGCGGAAGTGGACTTTAGCGCGCATCACCGCGACCCAATTGCCTTCGCGGGGCTGGACTTCTTGCTTTTCCGCCTCTCCCAGTCCTTCATAGTCGTAGGGATCACCACCGACTGTGAAACCCAGCCCCACTTCAAAACCAGCTTCGCCGACGTCAGCCGTGCCCGCCTTAGCCACTAGTCCGGAGGTATTGAAATCGACTTCTCCCATCGAGAGGGTACCAACGGCATAGCCCCCCCCTAACGTGGCCCCACCACCGGCCAACTTCACAAAGTTGTAGTCAAAATAATTGGGGGGATAGTATTTCCATTCATCGGCACTGCCCGCATTGATTTCGGTTGAGCCCAGACTGCTTTCAATGTTGGCCTCAATCGGTGAAAGGCTAACGCCTGCGCCCAAACGACCGGCCCCACCCCAGGTATCCACCTTCCATTTCATGCCTAGGTCGTTTGAATACTTGATGGTGAATCCCTTCAAATTTAGCCCACCCGTTAATCCCTCACCAGCGCCCCCTTCAACGCCGAAAATCGTAATCAGATCGTAGTGATGCACTTTTCGATTAATGTTGAGAGCACCGTATGCTCGGAATAAATCAGAATATTCATACAGAGTCGCTTCCATCCCGTGCAGCGTCCGAATTTCTTTCAAATATTGCTGAAAGAAGCCTGAGTTCAACTGTCGAAAGACCTCATCTCTGGCTAGACCATGAGCGTGGAAGGGAATCTCATGCTCATGCCCTGTCATGCCCCAACCAGAGAGATCGGTTTCCAAGGTCGTGACGGTCGGCGTCTGCCGCAGAAAATCGCGCTTGAACTTGGCGAAGCGTTTGTTCATCGTCCGATCCAGACTCCTCAGATCTTTGATGTAGGAGTCGTAGTCGGTATCAATAGGCCCGCCGGTATGCATACTACGGAGCGATGTCCAGGCTTCTATGTCAGCATGGGCTGCTGTACAAAATGTGTCAATCAGTTCTTGTTGGGCATTGGTGATGCGGCGATAGTTGCGCTCACCGAAGGCATTCTTTCCCTGCTGCTCCGATTCTGGATCCCTTTTCTGAATCTGGGGTCCCAAAGGCTGTCTGGATAAAGGGTGCGTTTGGCACTGCAGCGCGATCGCCTGAGCTTGGGAGATATCTGAGGTTTGGCTTGACGGTACTGCCCGCTGGGCACTAGCTGAGTCATCTTGACGACTCGCCGGCTGCGCCTGCAGATTGAGCGTCTGCATCATTCCCAAATCCAGCTGTTGCATCCGGGCCAGCTGTTGCTCAGAGGAACATGGCTGGAGTAGCGATGATGTTTGTTGAACCCAAGCGGGGCGCACAGGTAGCTGATGCGGCGGGTCAGGATGCCGGGTTCGGGAGCGAGCTTGGGAACGGCTGTAAGCGATACGCTTGCTCATGGTGCGGGGCTAGCGAGACTTTGGATTGCGCTCATGATAGGTTTCACCCGTTTCACTATTCACCGCTGATGAGACTATCCAGGATACTTTCGGTGAGAGGGTACGATCGCCGCTGCCGGGCAGATCCCAAGCGAACTTGATACAAGGTCTCTGGCTCCGTTGCGATCGCCTGCACAAAGCCCTGCTGTAGCAGCTCACGCAATAGACCGTCGGTCGTTTCCTCGGTTTGGTCTAAAAAATCAATCAATGCCTTGAGCGAACACTGGGTTTGTTTTTGCATCCAAGCGAGAACGCGCTGCTTCTCTGCCGACAAGCTGAGGCGATCAGGAAGGGTAACCATACCCGCTTCAGCAACGTTGCGACCTGTATATTGACTCATGGGTGCTCGAATTATTTGCAGGTATAAGAAAGAACAAATCACAATCTTAGAGTACTGATTTAAGGGGATTCGGGTAACACCGCTGTAGTAAGCACTCATCAAATCCAAACAATATGCCCTGTATGGATCTGCTTGTATAAACTCTTGGAAAATTATCCGGTTAAGAGCATGTACGCCCTGAATCTCGAAGTGAGTTTTGTTCAAAAACCAGTAATAATTGCGACCAGTGCCTCTGCTTCTAGTTGCCAGTTGTCGCAACACAAAACAGGAATTTTCTAAGTGTCAGAACTGACTACGCAGCGGTGGAGAAATTGAATCAATTTGTGCGCGTGCGTCGGCCTATGGCAGAATATATGTCTTTACCGGAGCATAGGAGCCAGATCCAAGCTCGGATGGGCGAACTTAGAAACATGATGAAGGCCGCATACGGACAAGAATGAAGTGGATTGCTATGCCAGCGATCGCGTCCTTTCAAGTTCAGGCAATCAGTTCTGACACTTAGCGATGATGGCCACCTACTAAAAGATAGGCCGCTGGGGTGAAGTACAGCGCCAAAATAGGAGAACCGCCGATGCCGCCCGCGATCGCGATCGCCAGCGGTTGCCAAAAGGGGTCGCCATCCGCCAGCAAGGGCACGAAGCCCACCATCGTCGTAATGGTCGTGGCAATGACGTGGCGACTCGCTTTCATCACTACGGCCTGCACAGCTTTGGGCTTGCCTTGCCTGGCCTCCTCATTTTCATTCAAGGCAGAGAGCACAATGATGGAGCCGTTAATAGCAATACCCACCAAACCCATCGTACCGACAATTGCCATAAAGCCAAGGAGCGAGCCAAACACTTTGAGCGAAAAGAGTGCCATGCCGATGGAACCCACAGACACAGCTGCGACAATTCCCGCCTGCCGGAACGACCCCAGCGATAGCACGAGCGCTGTCGTCATGATTAGCACGATTAAGGGCACGTAGATCAGCAAGTTACCGACTGCCGTACTGCGCTCCTCATATTCGCCGCCAAACTCGTAGCGGTAACCGGGTGGCAGCTCAAAATTCTCAGCTTCCATCCGGTCTTGCACTGCTGTCCGTACAGTCTCCGGCAACACGCCAGACGTAATAAACACCTGAACCGTATTCACCCGCTGCTCTTCGCGGCGGGCGA
>JBCBJE010000082.1:0-10765 GCA_038523735.1 Cyanobacteria bacterium J06626_18
CAGAGGTCGTGGTTATGGTCGATGCCGACTGCCGGGTCAGTCCTGGAACGATTCAACAGATTGCTCTAGCCGCACACACCAATAGCCATCCTGTGCAGGCTGTTTACCGCATGGAGCAACCCCCCGAGCCTTCGTTGCGTGATCGCCTCTCAGCCTTCGCCTTTATTGTGAAAAATCGCGTCCGAGCCGGCGGTCTTTCCCAGCTAGGGGTACCTATCATGCTGGGAGGAACCGGCATGGCATTCCCGTGGCAAGCGCTGCAGTCGGTGGAGTTAGCCAGTGGTCATATCGTTGAGGACATGAAACTAGGCATTGACCTCGCAATTGCAGGCTACATTCCTACGCTTTCTCTAGAGTCAGAGGTTGTAGGCATTTTGCCTGATGACGAGGCGGCAGCAACTAGCCAACGGACCCGCTGGGAGCATGGCCACCTACAGGTATTAACAACCTACGTTCCCAAGCTGCTAGGACAAGCTTTGCGCCAACGACGGCTTGATCTGTTGACGTTGGCAGTGGATCTAGCAATTCCGCCCCTGGCACTTTGGAGTCTTCTAGGACTGGCCTTAACGACGGTCACGGGCGTCGCGGCGCTGTTGGGCGTGACTAGTCTGCCGTTTCACATACAGCTGTTTGCTGGCTGTGCGCTTGTAAGCGCGATTCTTTTTGCTTGGTTAGTCTGGGGCCGCCAAGAGTTGTCCTTTTCCCAACTGCTGGCCATTCCCTCATACATTCTGTGGAAAATCCCGATGTATCTAAAAGTCTTGATTGATCCGCAAAAGAGTTGGGTCCGAACTAAGCGGAATGGTTGATGGCGATTGGTTATTGGCTGTTGATTGCTTACCAATAGTTGGCTGTGATTAATAGCTGATGGTGTTTTTCCGCATGACATGCGTCGGCGAATGATTTGCCTCAAGGTAGCTATCATCTCAAAATTTTCTAAGGATTTGCGAGACTACAGAGCAAAAATGTGAATCTATAGGCATTGGCTCCTGTGTAACGCACCTATGATGATTGACACTCAACCTGCTTCGCTTGAGCAAATTATGCAGTTTCAGCAACTCCAGACCCAGTTGAAGACGCTGTGGCGATCGCCCGATGAGTTCGATGTGCGAAATTGTCAGGTGTTGATTATTCCATCCCTGAGCCTTGACCAAGCCGAGCTCCAAAAAATTGCGGGCGTACACTACTACGAAGAGAGGCTGTTGTTCTCTTTAGCACGTCTACGGAATCCCCATACGCGCCTCATGTATGTTACGTCACAGCCATTGCATCCGAGCATTGTGGACTACTATCTGGAGTTGGTACCTGGGATTCCCAGTTCGCACGCCCGTGATCGCCTCGATCTGTTTGCCACCTACGACGCCTCACACAAGCCCCTGACTCAAAAACTTCTCGAGCGGCCCCGATTGCTCCAAAAGATGCGTGAGCGTCTGGATCAAGACCATGCCTACATGGTTTGCTTTAACTCAACGCCACTGGAAAGAAAGCTGGCCCTCACGCTAGGAATTCCGCTATTGGCCCTCGACCCAGACTTGCTCCACTGGGGGACGAAGAGTGGCAGCAGGCAAATCTTTGCCGAATGCTGTGTGCCGCATCCAGATGGCAGTGAGCTGGTTCACAACGCCGACGACCTAGCCGAAGTGGCTGCTGACCTGTGGGAACGCCAACCGCATTTGCAGCGCATTGTCATCAAGCTCAATCAAGGCTTTTCAGGTGAGGGAAACGCGCTTTTAAAGCTACAACCTCTCGCCGCTGTTGCTCCCGACAGCGGCAATCACGCGCAGCGAGTCGCAGGCTTGGCCAATGCTTTCAAAGAGCTGCGCTTCCAGTGTGACACAGAAACCTGGGAACACTTCGAACATAAAATCCACACCTTAGGTGCGATCGCCGAAGCCTTCATCGAGGGTGATCACAAGCGGTCGCCCAGCGTACAAGGCCATATCAATCCGTTGGGAGAAGTCGAAATGCTCTCGACCCATGACCAGGTTCTGGGTGGGCCGGACGGTCAGATCTTCCTAGGATGCTCTTTTCCTGCTGACACAGAGTATCGCCTGGAAATTCAGGCTATGGCCGAAGCAATCGGCAAGAACTTAGCGGCTAAGGGAGCCATCGAGCGCTATGGCGTCGACTTCATTGCCGTACAGCAACCTCATCAGTTTCCCAAATGGCAGCTATATGCCATTGAAATCAACCTCCGGAAGGGCGGCACAACGCATCCGTTTATGGCCCTCAAACTCCTTACAGATGGTCACTATCGTAAAGAAGATGGCCTGTTTTACACACGGCGAGGACAGCCCAAGTTCTACCGAGCTTCCGATAACCTGCAAAAGCCTGCTTACCAGGGACTCCTACCGAGTGACTTGATGGACATCATTGTCAGCGATCGCTTGCATTTCAATAGTGTGGAAGGTGTAGGGGCGGCGTTTCATCTGATGGGCTGCCTTTCGGAATATGGCAAGCTAGGGCTAACCAGCATTGGCAACACGCCTGAGCAAGCTGACGAAATTTATGCACAGGTAGTAGCGTCACTTGACCGAGCGACCTGAAAGTTACCCTCGTACGGCCATTACGGTGACCAGCTTCCAACAATGTGTTTTAGGCTAAGGACACCCTCACAGTTTCTGTGCAGGTAATTCCAAGAGACACCGCAATCGTGTGCCTCGGTTGGAGAATGGCAATGGCGATGGCGATGAGGACATATCGTGTATCCACAAGGTTCTAACAACTATCAAATCAACTTCTCGGGCCTGGGCTGTTGGTTAGCAGTTATCGGCGTTGTTTGGCTGTTAGGCGCAGCAGGCCTAGGTTGGCTTGTGAAGTCTCTCGCTGTCCTCGTTGGTCTACTGTTAGTTTTGCCAATTCTGGCCTTGGTAGGCTTCCGTTGGTGGCTTAAGCGCAACCTAATTGAGGGCGTTTGTCCTGTCTGTGCAACCCCCTTAACCGGTTTGAATCAAGCAAAAACTGTTTGCCCTAATTGCCAGACCTCACTACAGGTCACCCTTGAAGGATTTGAGCGATTTACACCCGATGGAACGGTTGACGTAAGCGCTGTCGATGTCACAGAGGACGGAACCAGTTCGATAGACGTTGTGGAAGTTCCTGTAGAAGTTCTCCCGCCTGCTGAGGGCGATCGCGAATAACCCTAGCGAGAGCATATCTAACAACCTTACACTCATTCTAAACCCTGATCTTTAAGCCGGGCTAAGAGCTCAGTCTCCCGCTTTTCGAGTTCGGCCTGTTCCAGTTTTAAGCTTTTCTCGAGTTCTTGGATTTCATCACGCCGTGCTGCCGTTTCTAAAGCGCGCCGCTCTACCTCCTGGCTTTCCAATGTCAGCGACTGACGCCATTGCTCGGCCCGCTCTGCCTCTTTCGCCAAAAACTCAGGGGTAATCCCTTGAGCCAAAAACTGGTCAACAATATCCAGCAGCCAGGCGGTAGCGTCTTCCACGGCAACAACCTGCAAGTCGCTTTCGTCTAGCTGCACTAAAACAACTGCCCCATCACCAACACCCAGGGCAATTTCTGTCTCGATTCGTTTTTCGCGGGAGAGCCGTTCCCAAAGGTAATCCTCAACCTGTCGCGCTAACAGCTGCAAGACAGCGTTCCCGAGGAAAGAAGCACGCTCTACCTTTGCCAGATAACGCATGAACTTGGGATTTTGCTATGGCATGAGTATACCCTTCTCCTTAGGTTTGGCGACGAATAATCCTCCGGCCACCAAAAAGGATGTGCCAAAAAAACGATAGGCACACCGCCAAACCTGAGCGGGGTGTGATCACAGTACAACACTTGAAAATCGCGTCCGTTGTTTGTTGTCCTGTTTTCAGGAGAAGCAGCGCGTGAAGGGTCAGCTACTGTTGTTCCTCACTCTTTGATAGCTGTGTCTGAATTTATGAGCCACTCTGTTTCTACGCCATGGCCAGCGTCTGCGGACTCTGGTTCCTTGGCACTTGTACACAACCAAAGTTCCGCCCGTAAGTCTAATCCTGCTCAGTTGTCAAACTACGATTTGATTCAGGAATGCCAGTCGCGGCGGCATCCAGACAAAGTAGCCTTTGCCGAACTGGTAAAGCGCTACCAGAGTTCTGTAGAACGTTTGCTTTATCATTTGGCTCCCGACTGGTCGGATCGAGCTGATCTCACCCAGGAGGTCTGGATCCGCGTTTATCGGAATCTTCACAAATTGCAAGAAGTCGGTCGATTCAAAAGCTGGCTGGGCCGGATTACGACCAACCTGTTCTACGACGAACTTCGCAAGCGCAAACGTCACCAAACTCCCTTATCGTTAGACGCCCCGCGATTACTCGATGATGGTGAGTTGGATTGGGAAGTTGCCTCTGAGGGGCCAAATCCTGACGAGGTTTTGATGACTCAGGAATTTTACGGGCAGTTGCAGCAGGCGATCGCGGCGTTACCAGAAGTTTTCCGCACAACCATTGTCCTTCGGGAAATCCAGGGATTGAGCTACGAGGAAATCGCCGACATTACGGGTGTTTCTTTAGGAACTGTAAAGTCCAGAATTGCCAGAGCTCGGCATCGCCTGCAAGAAGAGCTGAATCTTTATTTCAAGCCTGAGGTGGTCGCTTAGCCCCCCCTCTGAAGTCCTCGAACGGGATAAAGACTTACCGAATTTATCAGCCCCTTTTGAGAGATCCAGGTATCATGAGGATTGCTTAGGAGAAATGATGTCTCGGTTGGGTAATCTAGTCATTAGCACGTCTAGGCTATCTCCAGGCAGTCGCTATCCGTCAGCAAGTTCGCAAGTTTATGAACGCGTTCCTGAGTTGGGAACTTCTCCCCTCATAGGAGCCGTCTCTAGTGAAGAGGGTTCTGCTTCCCGCTATGAGTACGACCCGCCAATTATCTGCTTCGGCAGAGCACTTGATACCGAGTTCTCTAAACTGTGCAGAGCGCAACGCAATGAGTCAACAGAGAGAGTTAGATGTAACGAAGCGCGATCGCTATGAGTTGCTAAGCGCTTACTTGGATGGAGAAGTTTCTCCCGACGAGCGTCGTCTTGTTATGACCTGGTTGTCAGACGATCCCGATGCTCAATGTTTATACCGGAGGCTATTGCATATTCGACAGGGCTTTCAGGGGATGCGCCGGACTGCGCATACTACCGCTAATGCCGAGACGTGTACTGCTACAGCCGTTGTTCGTAAGCTGAACTACCAAAGCCGGTTCAGATTTACTTGCATGGCAGGACTCACGGCAACAGCGGTTGCTTTCATAGGTGTCTTTTCCGGTGCCTTGAATCAGCCCATGGGTTCTGTTGGTCAACTCCAAACCGCTGCCCCCTCCCCTGCTGGAGATAGTTTGGAAATTGCCCTCGACCAACCTCCAATCATTATTCCCAAGTCAGCGGTATCACCCCAGGTAACTCCGATGGAATCCGTCCTTCCGGGTTCTGGAATTCCCTCGCAGTTTGACTCTGAGCTGTAAAGCCAGGCTTAACGATGAAGCGCATAGAGGCATGTTTGGCATGCCTCTATGCGCTTTCTTCACGTTTTAGGATCCCGCGCCAATTGTGCTGGCTGAGAGACTATGCGTCGCTTACCCGCGGCAATATCAGCTTGGTTTGACTCTTTACCCCAACCTGAAGAGTAATCGTGATGACTTTGGATTCCAGGAGCCGACTTTGGGCTGGGGGAGCTCCAGTACCCTCATTGAGAGCATAGGCAGGGTAGCAGGCTGCGCTAATGCTCAAACGCAATGATTTTCCAGGCATCACACAAAAACAGGTTGGCTGCAGTAGCAGGGTATAGGTATTCCATGCAGACGCTTGAGCTTCAAACCGCCCATATCCTTGGGTAAGGGGATAAGCATCACCGCTCGATAACTTCTCTGACAGGGTACAGCAAAGGTCAAAGCTAGGACGATCACTCTTGCAATACAGGACAACCCGAATTTGCCCCATAACATGTAAAGGCTCGCTTAGGGGTGATGAAGTGTAGGTAAGTACATCGCTGCGACCATCCACAGCGGAGCGATCGAAAGAGCCTGAGGGAATGCCTGCATGGCCCCCCAAAGAGGGCACTGGCCGCCAAGGATCGTGGACTAAAACATCGATAACGTCCGCTGCGGTATCGACGCTCTCCGTTGCAGCCGCCTGAAGTTCTTTCACGGTTGAATTATCCATCGGCTCTGCACCAGCCAGCCAGCCATCGAGCTGATTCATCGCAGCCAAGCCATTACTTAAGAACTGCCAAATCTGGTCAGACGTCTGCGGCCATGTCGGGAACCGTCGCCACTGGTTTGTTCCCATCTCAAAAAGGTTGACGGTCGCTACATACGATGGCGCCTTAGGATCTTTTAGGAGTGTGCTAAACCAATCAACCTGTAGCTGATCAATCGGACTATTGGCTAGGGGGCCAAAGTCTCGATCGCCTACTTTAGGACCCCAGGGAATATGTCCCCAAGGGCCAATCCATAGAGGCTGAGGAAAGCAGCTACGCGCTGCCATTTCGTGGTACAAGCGCATATTGCCCCGGAGATAAGGGTCGAACCAGCCACCAACATGTAGCATCGGCAAATCAATCGCCTCGAGTTGGGGAGTAATCTTTTGCCAATATGCGGTGTCTTCTGGATGCGCAATCCAGTCATGAAAAAACGAGTCCGCAGCGTATTTTGTCAGCACTTCGGGGCAGGCAGCAACTTCGTCTTGCAAGGGGAGCTGTCGTGATGCTCGATAGAGTGCTTGAAACGCCGTCTGGTCGCCCTGTAATCGGGCTGTTTCCGCTGCTAATTGGATAGCCCAACCTAGGCCCGCCTGTAGGAGTAGAGCGCCATTCTCGTAGGCCCAATCGGTTCGTGGATGGTAGCCCACCATTGCTGGGGCGATCGCAGCTAGCGCTGAAGGCTGTGCCTGAGCCGCAAACAGCTGAGTCATCCCCTGGTAAGAAAAGCCGTACATGCCCACTTTGCCATTACTTTGCGGCAGTTGAGCAGCCCACTTCACCGTCTCGTAACCATCGCTGATCTCGTGCTCAAAGAGTCGAAATTCACCCGCCGACGTTCCCCGACCCCGAACATCTTGAATAACCACAATAAATCCCTGAGCCGTGTACCAAATGGGGTGGGCATAAACGACTGTCGAAGCAATTTCGCGCCCATAGGGTTGTCGCATCAACAGCACCGGAAAAACACCTGCCGCGTCCGGACGATAGACATCCGCATCCAAGCGCACACGATCACACGTCATCATCGAGACGGTTTCTTTGGGACAGACTGGCAAGCGTGGCACAGGCGATCGTCCCTTATCCTCTGACTGATGCAAACACGTCTCCCCGTCGCAGCACTGCAAAGTCTTCTTCATCCAGTTCTGCGGGTATACCGGACCGAATGAGTTCAGCAAAATCTTCGTTGGGAACCATGATACACAGGGCATACAGCCGCGTATTCCCGGTATTTTCAATCCCGTGGATGCCAGTGGGGGGAACTAGAATACTGTCGCCAGCAGAAATGGGCACCGTCTTGCCGTCACAGGTCGCTAATCCTTCTCCTTTCAAAACAAAGAACATTTCGACCGCAATCTGATGACGATTCGGGGGAGTCTTACCGCCCACGTCAAAAATCTCGACGCAATACGTCAGCGACATGTTGGCAACCGTTGGATCAAATACGATCGCCAAACGGTTTGTATCATGAGGGCTGATTCGGAAAGCCTGATAATCCTTCGGGGATTTTATGATGGGCAGAACGCAGCTTGTGGGCACATCACAGCTGGCGAGATTCATAGGTTGTTGTCTCCAATCTAGCTATGCACGGTCAGCAGGATTCAGTCGCCTTGAACCGCATTCTCTCCTCAGCAGTTCCTTGATAACAGAGTGTTCTTACTGCTGACGTAACTCCCGCAACATTCTTTATGTTTGATAGAAAATGATGTGATGCCGACTCTATGCGTGGCAGTTACACATTTCGTTCAAGGTACACAGCCGTGCCCTCTCAAAATTCATGATGTGTAGCCATTACTTGTGGAAACGGGATAACCCAGAAATGAGAACCTCTGTACTGAAAAACCTCTGTACTCAGGCGATAATCACAAGTGTCACAGCATGTATCACCGTTTTGCTCAAGCCAGAAACATGCGCTTGAGTTCTTGGCATTGATCGATTCGTCGGCTACAGTCGTGTAAGCCTTGGCTAGGCTGTTGTGTCTATCTCTACTCGCTGCATCTAGCCGTTTCTATGCTGTCTGCCGAATTAGGGATTAGCAAACGTTTGCCTGAATCTACTGCAAGGCCGATCGCGAACGGTCCGAGTATAATCTTCTTGAAAATGCCTCAATTTCAAGTTGGCAACCAGGCTATTGCTGGTTCAAAGCTCAATGAGCCAGCACCCCGACCGAGAATTGTAGGCAAACAGCTATGGGATAGTGTCGATTGATATGATGCAGATCCTGATCGCTAATGTGGATCATGAAACTCGTCAAGTGCTTTGTCGCGAGTTGGCAATAGCTGGGTACGATGTCAAAGTTTGGGACAAGCAGTCTGATAGCGCTGGTAAGCCAGCAATCTTAGCCCCCACAATTGTGATCTGTGATTGGAAACTGGAGATTTCTGGTGAGGGTCTATCTACCTGGCAACGACTGAAAGCCAACCCTGCAACCCCTCCCATTTTTTGTTTAATGCTGACGCCTCACACCGATTCTTCCGAATATGCTGTTGCTCTAGAACAGGGCGCTGACGATTTTTTGTCAAAACCAATTGATCCAAAGGAACTTAGCACCAGACTATCAGCGGGTGAACGCATTCTTCAGCTAGAGCGAGAGCTTCAAGAACAAAAACATTTACTGGCAACAGAATTGTCTGAAGCAGAAGCCTATGTGCGATCGCTATTACCCGATGATTTGACTGAAAAGATTCCCATTAAAGCACGGTTCTTGCCGTCGCGATTGCTAGGAGGAGATTGCTATGACTACTACTGGCTAGATCCAGATTATCTAGCTATTTACCTATTAGATGTTTCTGGACATGGCCTCGGTTCAGCTCTGTTATCCACATCAGTTTTGAATGTTCTGCGCTCGCAATCGCTTCCAGACGTCAATTTTTATCGTCCCGAGAAAGTCCTCAAAGCCCTGAACGAAACATTTCAGATGCAGTACCAAAACGAAAAGTACTTTACTATTTGGTATGGGGTCTACAATCGCGCTAATCGTCAACTGCTATACGCCAGTGCAGGACATCCCCCTGCAGTTGTTGTTTCCGACTGCGTTGGCGAATCACAAATGGTTGAATGCTTGAGAACCCCTGGATTGCCCATTGGGATGCTGCCAGATATCAAGTATCAGTGGCATCGATGTCATATTCCTCCCAAGAGCCGACTCTATGTATTTAGTGATGGCGTCTACGAAATTCAGCAAACGGATAACACCATCATGGGGCTCGATGAATTTGTCGAGATTTTGTCTAAGCAAACGCCTGAGCGGACGATTGATGATATTTTAAGTCAGGTTTATGCGCGTACTCAAAACAGCGCATTTTCCGATGATCTCTCACTTTTAGAGGTTCAATTAACTTGAAATGCATAAATTGTCGCACATACACTAACGCCTTCAGCATAGCTACACCAACGTTTGTAATACCCCGTAAGGGAGAAATCTCATTCCAAGTATAGGGTTGCTTAAGGTGTCAGCGATCGCTTGTTGGGCTTTACAAAGTACCTCTAGGAAGCACCCACAACCGTGTTTTCAAACGTAGTGCGATCAGGCAAAATCTCGAAAACGCGGTCCATACTTGTTAATTCAAACAGCATGCGAACCTGCTCATTCACAGAACAGATATACATATCTTTTTCAGAGGCGCGGACCTTTTTAAGCGCGACGACTAAAACACCTAGCCCTGAACTATCGACAAACGTGATTTCGCTCAAATCAACGAGCAGCTTGTCTGCACCTTGCTGAAGAGCAGTGTCTACCTGCTGATAGAACGCATCTGCTTGAGTAACATCGAAAATTCCAGCCGGCTCAATAATATTGACTTTGGGTTTCATAAATACCTTGTCACCTTGCAAACGAATCGATAGTACTGCTGGTCACTGAAACTCCAGCCCTAAATCTATCTAAGTCTACCTAACTGAAGGTTACCCCTAGTAGATTCAAAATATACGACCCAATTTATACCAATTTATCGACCGAAAATCTTTGGGCTTCTCAGCTAAGACTAATCGCAACAATGCCTCGCTGCAGCGACGAATCACTACCATATCCAGCCGTAAAGATTGGCCCCAGATGGTCTGTGAGCGGTTTTCCAGCCTGTTCGATCGCCCGCAACCAAGGAAAACGACGCCGTAATGAAGGGGCTAGATAAGGCCAGTCTATATATGCCAAGCTGCTGTAGGGCTGGTCTAGCTGATCGATTAGTTGTGTGAAAAGCGGTTGTTCTGAGAACGCAGTGCCATTGTCTTCTACCCGCAATGCCTGCTGCAGAGCCGGTAAAGACGTTGAGAAGACCTGGTAATCACTGACTGCAGCATGAACTCCGACCACCTGTGTTTTGAGGTTGGCCAAACCATCCGGCTCTGTCAGCAAAAGGGACAATCGAGTCCAAACCGTAATGTCTTGATCGCCCAGACTGACATGACTCACGTTCAACCCTTCCTGCTGTGCTAAGTCATCGATAGCACTGAATGGATTATTGGTATCCGCTTGAGCTGCCAACACCCAACCCGAAGTTCTGCCAGCAATCATGCCGAGAGCATACTCACCCTGTACGGCCCCGCCCAGAACGGCAGAAGAGGTTGTAGGCAGTGACAAGGAAGACCAG
>JBCBJE010000083.1:0-10763 GCA_038523735.1 Cyanobacteria bacterium J06626_18
GATCGCTTCATTAACCACATCGTAGGCGTAAACTTTGCCGCAATAGCGTTCCACCAGGGTGATGATGTAGTCGCGCAGGACTTTCTCTAGTTCCAGGCTGGTGAGGTTCTTCATCCAGGGAGCATAGCTTTGGTGCCAGCAGAGGGTATGTCCGCGCACGGCTTGCTGGTGTTGAGTGGCAAAGTCAACCAGGAAGTCGGCGTGGCTGAAGTCGTATTGCTTGGGTTGGGCGCAGACACGACGACATTTCATGCCGCTGACGGGGACCAGGAGGTTGAAGGTGTCGGCATGGAGCTGGCGATAGTCGGCGTGGTTGAGGAAGGCGTTTTCGCGGGCGGCAGCAGCGCCGATGGTAAGGTTGCAGTGACTTGCGAGGGTGCGGAGGGAGGGAGGCATGGAAGTCTATGGATATACCTGTGGGAAATCGCCCGGGAGTCTTGTTCCGTCACATTCGCTCTGTTCGCTAAATTCACCTAGCTCGAATTCATCGTTTGCCAACACGTACGTTGCTTCAAAGCCACATTCACCCGTTCCACTGTATTTGTGAGCTAAGGTCAGACGCTGACTTTCCTCGTCATAACTTAGCAGTCCGTAGAGAATATTTGACTCGCTAGAAACAACCTGACCACTTTCAGAATCAAACGTCGGCAGGATAAGAGGCTCGACCTGAGGTGTACTTTCAGTTTCGTCGTAGCGATAAGCGGCTACAGCTTCCCAGTAAGGACCAAACCAGCAGCTCATAATGATTAGATGGGCTTCAGGTTCTATCTGATAGGCACGTGTGTACTGCACTCTATCTGGCAAGTTTTGATAGTGCCTACGCGCCGATTCAACCTCCCAATCTTCTGGAGATGAGGTACTTGGAGGTCCCAAATCTGTCCAATAGCTGGTCGAGTAGCGCAGGGGAATCGCACCCCCACGCCCTCACGCAACCGTACGTAAACCTCGCGGTTTATACGGCTCCTATCGTCCCGCCGTCGGCTGTAAGGTCAGTCTCCAGTGCTCGAATAGTCGCGGCTGGTTTCTAGCTAACCTTCGCAACCATTCCCTTGCACGCGTCTGACTCCCTCGCAACCGTTTATATTTCCGTTTAGCCCAACGGGCTAACGCATAATCAAGCTGTCCTAAAATAGACGACAACTTCGAGCGATAGAACTTGCCGTAGTAATTAATCCAGCCTCTAATGACTGGGTTAAAACTAGCGGCTAGTGCTTCAATCGAGAGCTGTGTCCAGCGATGAATCTTCCAACTCCGAATCGTTTTACGGATCGACCTTTCAGCTTTTGGACTGATTGCAGGACTGAAATTCAGAAACAGATTACCCCAGTGGCTCTTGGCCTGTCGAGGTTGAAAGCTATACCCCAGAAAGTCAAATTGCACACAGGGATACGCTTGCTTCCTTTGCCCATCCTGACAGTAAACAATTTTGCTCTTATCGGGATGGAGTTCCAGCTTGCATTCCGCTAACCTCTGGTCGATCGCGTTCATCAATCGGATGGCTTCCGCCTCCGTTTTGCAGTGAACTAGACAGTCATCGGCATAGCGTTCAAAGGGAACCAACGGATGATGCTTGTCCATCCATCGGTCGAACGCATAATGCAGAAAGAGATTGGCTAAGAGGGGACCAATAACCGACCCCTGAGGGATCAGGGACTAGAGACCCTCCTGGCAGTTGGACTGGTGCTTTCAGCCATCTCTCGATATACAGTTTTATCCACTTGCAATCGGTGTGTTTCCTCACCGCACGCATCAGCAGGTCGTGATCGACGTTGTCGAACGAGACCTCGGATGTCTAGGTCGATCGTCCAGTCGTACTGCCAGCATCGCTGTCGGGCTACACCAACAGCTGCTATCCCTGACTTGCCTGGCCGGTAACCATAGGAGTCCTGATGGAAATAAGGATCCATCTCCGGTTCCAACGCCATCTTCACCACGGTCTGGGCAATCCGGTCAGCAACGGTTGCAATGCCCAACGGACGCTTACCACCGTTGCTTTTGGGGATATCTACTCGCCGGACGGGGGACGGAAAGTAACTCCCCGAGGCCATCCGGTTCCAGAGTTTATAGAGGTTGTTCTTGAGATCTTCCTCGAACGCCTGGATGGATTGCTCGTCCACGCCAGCAGTTCCCTGGTTCGCCTTAACACGCTTGAAGGCTTCCCAGACAGCTCGCTTGGAAATATCAAACGGCTTTGTGGTTTTCATTCGTTCCTCCCCTAACGGGTTGACTCATAATCTCCACTGAACGATGTAGCCCCTTTGCTCCAGTTCCATTACAGAACTCTCAACGCTCCTACGGGCTACTCCGCCTCTGTGCCCAGCATCGGTACTCTCCCTCTTGTGGGACCTCCACTTGAAGTTCTCCCTTCGTATCTGGGCGACAGATTCCCACGTTCCACACAACAGCCTAGGTAAAGGTCACGCCATCTCTATGCCGGTCGCCGGTCAAGCCGTAATCAGGTTTCGCTCAAACTGCTCCTGGAATGCCACTAGTCCCCAGTTTTGACGACATCTACTTGCTTTCGACACCTCAATGATGGTTCGCTTGCACTCGTCTCCTTTACCCTCACCTGACGCAATCGAGTTGCGCCTTTTCCTTGACGCTCACCACACCGACTCTTGACCGATGCAGCTCAAGGGGGTTTGGGGCCTGCTCCTGAAAGCCGATCCCGAGGGGCCTACCCTCATCTGTCATGCAGCATTGCTTCGGTTGTAACTTTAACTACCTCCTTTAGCATTCGTGGCACACTAATGGCTTACAAACAAGATTGCTTCGACCTGCAAACAGAGAGACTTTGCACGCGAATTTAGTACAAATAAGAGACCCTTGAAGCCAATATTCTGTGCCAATCAGCCAGGATTATTTGACAGCAGCCTGCAAACAGTGACGTTTTCCAGTCTCCGTTATGATCTGCTACGAGCCGTGGGGCAGTTGGCGAGTTAGTCTATGCTGTAGTCACGGCTATGGTGTTGCCTCACGTGATCCCAAGCCAGTATCTCATCGTCGATAGTTCTTGTTAAGGAACACCTGAGCCAACTGTGCACACAACCGGTTTAGGGAGAGTGCTCGAGCAATCATCAGAACCTGAAGCACCACCTCAGTTATGCAAGGCTTGGTTGGCTGTCAACACACTGGGGTTTTCTATCGCTACTCTGTTTATTGTCAGGCTGGCAAAAGGCCCTTCATCGATAATAGAGACGGGGTTGGGGGCGCGGATAGAGACACTATTTTTTTCAGGATTTGTTGTTGGTGCTATTGTCGGGCCAATGCAAGCGTACATTTTGAAACGCAAAGTTTCTGGCTTCAGAATTTGGCAATGGATTCTTGCGAGTATTTTGAGTAGCTATGCAGGTGCATTTTTGGCGACGATAGGGTTATGGCTATTCGACTCGATTTGGACAATCCCTTTAATTGCTTCTTGGGTTGTTCCGAGTATCTTCGGAGCGATAGTGGGTATCTGCGTGGGATTCGGGCAGGTTTTCGTTTTAGATAGACATGTACGAGGCCTTGGCCGATGGTGGACTGCTAATACAATCGGGCGATCGCTAGGTTGGGTCAGCGCTTATTTTGCGTGGGCACTACTGCAAGGAATTCAACCCATAGTGTTACTCGATGACAGTATTTCGGTCATCGTAGTACCGTTGGTTTATGGCGCAGTCGGTGGACTTGTCTATGGCGGTGTAACTGCGATGGCATTGCCCAACCTAACCCAACGCCAATGACCCACAGTGCGGAAAGAATTACCCTAACTCTTAAGTCGTGTGTATTCTTCTTGCTCACTTGAAGGGAAAAAGAAAGGGGGCAAGGATGAGGACTTGGCTGCAGGAAACAGCTTGGACCTTGAAGATTGAGACTAAACGCCTGATGCTGCGGCCTCAAGCGCCTGGAGACTATGAGGCTTGGTATGCTGCTCTCGCGCACCGGTTACCTCAGCAGCATCAATATGACGAGGGCCTGATCAACCTAGAGGGCTGTGATGCGGCTTGGTTCAAGGGGATCTGTCAGCACCATCAGGACCAAGCCCTGGCCGATTACGCTTACATTTGGGCTGTTTTTTCTAAGCAAACAGAGCAGCACCTTGGCTATGTTGACTTATTGACCATTCAGCGAGAGGAAAAGCAGTGGGCCAACTTGGGCTATGGCATCCACAATCAATACTGGCGGCAGGGGCTCGGTAAAGAAGCGGTCAGAGCGGCGCTGATTGCAGGGTTCGAACAGCTGGGCTATCACCGCATCGAAGCCGCCATCAACCTCGACAATGCTGCTTCAATTGCACTGGCTGAAAGCGTTGGTCTACAGAAGGAGTGCATTCGACGCGGCTTTTACTACGAAAAAGGACAGTGGGTCGATCACATTATCTATGTCGGCCTTCCTGCCGATTTTGGCTTGGTCGAAGGTCCGCCTGCGATCGCGCCTCATGCGACATAGGGTTGGATCTTCTGCAAATCTTCAGCCTCCGATCGCTGAGCATGAAACAGGTCGCAGCAAAATTTCGCCTGGATGAGTGAGTGTTCGATGGTCAGTATTCTCATCGGCTTACTTATTTGCAAGCTCCTTCAAGAAATCATGGTACTGCTGACCGATCGCTTGCCAAGTGAAGCGGCGCTGAATCAGTTCGAGGCGGGCGGCAATCGCGGCTTCATCTTGCTGATTTAAGGCTTTAGAAATGCCGCCTACGATTGCTTGAGTCTGGGTGGAGTCTACCAGTACTGCATTCTCCTCCACAATCCAGCGAGTCACATCACGATCGTGGGCGACGATAGGCAGTCCTGTGGCTAGCGCTTCTAGATAAATATTGCCGAAGGGTTCATCCATGCTGAAGTGCATGAAAACACCAGCAACGCGGTAGATTTTAGGCATCTGTTCGTAGGGCAGCTTCTTGTGGTGGAAGCGATCGCCCATCAGCTTTTGCCCCAAGTCACACACCGCCTCGCGTTCCGGCCCATCCCCACAGACCACCAGGTGTAGGCTATCAACTTTAGCGGCTGCTTTAATTCCCTCACTGACGCGCTTGGAAGGAATAAGAGCACTCACCATGAGCGCAATCGGAACCCCCTCTGGCAGATTGAACTGACCGCGATCAACGGGGCTGGGATAGAATCGCTGCGGATCGACACCGTTAGTTATCAACGCGCAGTTCCACTGCTCTTTATTGCGCTCAAAATACTCCAGATTCGTGCAGACCAAACCTTCGCAGTCAAAAAAGCGATACTCGCTTTGGTTGGCGATCGCAGGATGGTCACCATTCTGCGTGACAAACACATGGGCCGGACGGTTGTTGCCTCCTTGCCAACGCAAAAACCAGTTGATGAAGGGATAGCTGCAGGTAATCGTGACGTCGAATTGGTCTGGATGATAGGGGCCAAATAAATTGCGGACGTAGGTAAATTCTTCGTAGACGTAGTCACTACGAAAAATCGGGAATCGAGGCCAATTTTTCTCAAATTTCTCCCGCGGTGTATTGTCTACATGCTCAAAGTGATAAGGCATCCCCTCGTGAGGCTGACCTGAGCCGAAGAGCGTGACATCAACGTTGTCGTATTGGGAGAGCTCTGTGGCGATCGCCTCAAACGCAATCTCTGCCCCTCGATTGACTCGGTGCAATCCTGGCAACACAAATGCAACTCGCATCTTCTTACCTTTCCTCAATAATCAACCCAGCAACAGCAAATCACCACTCAAAGCATGCCTGTAAGCCATTATGTGATGGGCAAAGCGCTAAACCCTGTGCCCATTACACGTTATCGATAGAACGCTGTGCTCCTAGCTAGAAGGGCTGGTTTCGACTTTAGGCATCGACTGCGATTGTGCGGGATTTAACTGCCCTTCTCCCACAATCGTCTGCCGGAAAATATCGGCCAGTTTCTTCGCTTCGGTCTCGACGTTGAAGTCTGATGCGACTTTTGCGCGGCCACTCTCGCCTAGTCGCTTCCTCAAATCGGTATCCTCAACAAGCATGGCCAAGCTATCCGCCAGGGACTGCTGATCACCAGGGGGGACCAACCAGCCACTCTCGCCGTGCTCGACTAATTCGGGGACACCGGCAATCTGGGTGGTTAGGACCGGGACACTGGCGGCCATCGCCTCCATCAACACCACCGGGACGCCTTCCGCAAAACTCGGCAAGATAAAAATGTCCGTTTGCTGCAGGTACTCCCGCACTTCGGTTTGCGACTTATAGCCGACAAAATTGACCATGTGTCCCAAGCCCAAGTGTTGCGCACTCGCTTCGATTTCAGGCCGCTCTTGACCGTCGCCTACTACTGTTAGCGTCATGTCTGGATAGCGCTCCCGCAGTTGGGCCAATGCTTCAAACAGAACGGGCAACCCTTTCATGGCCGCCAGTCGCCCCACGTATAGAAGCCGCTTGCCCTGGTCTTTGTGAGGTGCGGGGGCAAATAGGTCGGGCTCGACACCGCAGTGAATAATACGGAGTTTGGCCCAATGTTCAGGAGCCACAAACAGCATCCCCTGGCTACGGCAGAAGTGGCTGATGCACGAAACGAAGCGGGCCTGTCGGATCTTTTCATTGACGCACCAGCGATGGGGCTCGAAGAAAATGTGCGGACCGTGCATCGTGAAGCTGAAGGTGCCACCAGCGATCGCGGCTGCCAGCATCGCCACCGTACAGCTGGAATTAGCAATGTGATTATGCAGATGCTGAATCCCTTGGGCTCGCAGCTTTTGAGCTAGAACGGCGGCTTCTAGGAAATAGAAGAGTTGAAACAGACCGCCTTTGATGCCAGGTTGCGAAGTTCTCCACGCTAGCGCCACGCTCTGCCAATATTGGCTCGGGCTGCGGCACAGGCAGATGAGATGGCACCAGAGCAAATAGAGGGGATTCAGCGGCAGGATGTACTGGGTTCTAGACCGTTCTGCCTTTTGCTCTTCGCCAACGAGGTGATCGTCGCCGGGCCTGCGGATGGCAAAGGTCTGCACGCCAATGCCCTGCTTACGCAGCTGCAACACTTCGCGCTGGATAAAAGTATCAGTGGCGCGAGGATATTCGCCCGTCAAGTAACCAATTTTCATAGGGGATAATTCCTTAGGCAAAGCCGCTATGTGGCAGAACTAGCGGGCACCTCAGCAGGCACCTGGATCAAATCCTCAGCGCTGTAACTGCGCTTGAGGGCTTCCTCGAAGGAATAGTGGGGTTGCCAGTCCAACAGCGCTTTGGCGAGCTGGTTAGAGTACTGCAGAGGACGGAAGCGTGCCTGTAATTGAGCAGGTACCAGGATGCCGGGCAAGCGAGCTTGTCCTTTCAGCAGGCGCTGGTTAACAAACCAAGCCAGATTCGCAATCCCCTGCATCAGGCCCCAGCTTACTGGGATCATCTTGGGGGGTTCGGTTTCGTGCTTCAGCAGCCCATCGATGTATTCCTTTTGTGTGGGCAGATTATCATCCACGATATTGATGGTTTGGTCGATCGCTTTTTCCGAAGTCACGGCTTGGATGATGGCCTCAGAGCAGTTTTCCACGTAGGTCATCGGCATCGTGGTTTGGCCCCCAATGCGTAGCCAGCGGTTCGCGCCAATTTCAGCCCCCAGCAAAGCGTGCCACAGGGCTTCCCGTCCGTAAATCATGCCAGGACGAATAAGGGTGATTTTGGCGTCACACTCTTTGGCAAATTCACGCACCATCTCTTCCTGGATAAGTTTGGTCTGGGCATAGGCGTCCCGATTCAGGGCGTCCACTTCCAAGGGCGAATTTTCATCCAGCACCGTTTCGCGAGGGATTTTTTGGTAGTCATAAAGTGAGAAGGTGCTGGTGACGACTAGATGGCGCACGGCGGTTTCCTTCATCGCCATTAGCAGGTTTTCGGTGCCAATCACGGTTCCAGCAAAGCGATCGTAAAAGTCACCACCTTTGGTTGCTGCCAAGTGGATAACCGTGTCAACCCCTTCGAGGATTTCGACCAGCCCCTTGCGCGATCGCAAATCAGCTCGGGCAAATTCCACATTGGGGTGGGTGTGCCATGCAAAGCGGGTTTCGTTCGTCTTGGGGCGAATGACGGCTCGCACCTGATGACCCGCGCGCAAAGCTGCCGCCACCACATATTTGCCTACAAACCCCGACGCTCCAGTAATTAGTAATTTCATACGCGATTCTCCTCGGCTAGGAGGGCCTCAATGAGTCCCAATGTCCGCTCCATTTGCTGATACCCGATGGGCAACTCTTGCCCGTGGGCCAATGCATAATAGGTTTTGTCTAACAAATGCGACAGCCCTTCGTAGGGCGTGATTTGCATCACCTTGCGATAGAAGTTACTAAAGCTGGACGCGACTAGGTTTCTGCCGTTGATGAAGTGATTAACCAGCGGCGAGAACTGTTTCCCGCCGGAGCGGGGAACTACCGTTCGTAGGTAAGGTTGGAAGAGGTCGGTTTCAGCATAGCCGCGATCGCCTCGTACGTACACCATGAAACATTCTGGCTGGGTGTAGGCGCTGAAGCGTAGGCGTACATGGGTCTGCCCGCCGATGATCAGGGCATCGAGGTCGTCGTATTTAAAGAGTTCACCACCGCCGTGGTTATTCCAGGCGGCACTTACCCGGTCAATGCTAGGCAGGTAAGGCGAAGCCAGATAAACCATGTGGGTAATGATGTCATGCACCACTCCAGCAGGCATCTTGTGGATGGGATTAGGCAGGTTTTCGTCGGCAAAGCGACCGCCTTCGGCCCGCACATTCAGGGCTACCCGGATCTCGACGTCCTGGATTTCACCCAGAGTGCCTTCCTGCACCATTTTTTGGATGGCGAGAATAGGCTTATTGAAGAGATAGTTGTGGTCTTCCATTAGGTGGCGATCGCAGTCTTTGGCTACCTGCCACAGTTCTTTGAACTCATCCAACGTCAGGGTAATGGGCTTTTCGCAAATTACATGGGCGCCTGCCTTCAGACAGTCTGTGGCAATCATTTTGTGAGTCTGCGGCGGTGTCAGCACGTGCACCACGTCGGGAGAAGCCTTGGCCAGCATATCTTGATAGTTGGTATAGGCGCCTTCCGCTTCGTAGCGCTGGGCACCATATTTAGCCGCTGCGGGTGACAGGTCACAGACCCCCACCAGCCTGGCTTGTTTTGTTTGGTGTAGAAATGAAAGGTGCTCCTTGGAGATTGCCCCTGCACCAATCACGGCTGATTTCAGCACATTTGCCATAAAAAATTAACCCCTAAAATAATCGAACCCTACGCTCAACGATAAAAACTGCTGCCTTAGGAAGTCGGTGGTGCTGCGGCTGTTGACTCCTTGTATTCAATTAATGTAGCTGGCTTATTTTGCATCCGATTGAGCCAGTACTTAGCCTGCCCTATCATCTGCGGAAACTTAGAGAGTGTGCAGTACATCCCATATAATCGGGCCTCTGCCAGAGCATCCTCATACGCCTGAGAGCGATACCGATAAACCTTAAATGCCAGAACTCCATATCCCAGCAGCAGCAACAGCACGCTTAATCCCCAGGTGGGAATTGCCAAGGCTATAGCCAGGACTGGGATGATCAGCCCCCACAGCCATCCACTCTTATACTCCCGGCGCATGTACTGCTCAGGAGAGTTGCCATACATGGCATAGCCCTCGGCTACAGCCCAACCACCCCGGATCGAGCGCTTCCACCACTGACTAAACTGCAGCATGGCCGCGTCATGCAATGTCATGTCGGCATCAATTCGCCAGATACGCCATCCTTGGCGCCGCAGACGAATGCACATTTCCGGTTCCTCGCCACAAATCATGGCTGGGTTGTAGCCGCCCACGTCCTTGATAGCAGCGACCCGCATGAGAGCATCACCGCCGCAAGCCTCGGCTTCGCCAACAGGGGTGTTCCATTCCATTTCAGCTAGCCGATTGTAAGGTGATTTTTCCGGAAAGCGCTCACGACGGCGACCACAGACAACCGCCAGTTGTGGATCCCGCTTGATAAATTCCAAAGCGGTGTCGAGCCAGTTGGGAAGCAGCTCACAGTCCCCGTCAATAAATTGAACGAACTCCAGATCGGGATGGTTCGTCAGGAGATACTGAAAGCCCGCGTTACGGCCTCGGGGCATCGTAAAAGGGACAGACATATCGAGGTTGACGACCTCAATGCCCATGGCTTCAGCTTTCGCGACGCTGCTGTCGGTAGAACCTGAGTCTACGTACACAATGGGCATGTCTGCCGGCAACTGTGTCTGCAGCGATCGAAAACAACGAATCAGCCGCTCGCCCTCGTTACGACCAATGGTGACAACTCCAATTTTGTCGCTCACGCTCAGCTCTCCCGTTACTTCATCGCGGTAAGCTCACAGCCCACCGTCCCGCATTTGAAAGTAGCCATGATGTAGCGTCCAGTAAGAAGCGGGGCCACGATCGCCCGACGCTCATATCTTACTCACTAATGGCACCATCGCTGGCGAAATCATGCCCCATTGTTTATCCACATGAGATACATCTGGATCCTGCAACTTTCCTGTTGGGTCAATAATTCTACGTAAAGCATGGAGCAGGAGCGATTGCCGAAGCCAGCCAAAATGCGCGTTCTTTATATAATCATTACAGTTGATGATTAGTCTTGAATAGACACTAGATATCCGCACCATTATCTTGACAGCAGAACCTAAGCTTAGTCGCTCCACTCCAAGTGCCTCAATAAGCGAACTTTCTGTGCCTGAAATAATGAACCGGTGCTCTATTTGCTACAGTATGGCTATCCATAATTGCCGTCTACAGACATCCTCAGAAGCAGAAAGGTCCGGATCGATCTGGCGGACTCAGCACAATAATTTATTGC
>JBCBJE010000084.1:0-10701 GCA_038523735.1 Cyanobacteria bacterium J06626_18
AACTTTATGAAAGTTTCCCTACTCAGAAATTTCGTCAGCCCTCTGATTGCTGCAACCGCTATCGCCACGGGTGGAGTGGCTCATGCAGCGACCTTTTCGATAGAAGCCAATAGTCAAGGGTGGTTTCGCCAGGATGGCGCTACAAACGGCAAGCCTGACCTGATTGCGAATACGTTTACCGGCACGTTCGAAGATTTGGAGCACCGCTCTTTTTTCACGTTTGATGTCAGTGGTTTAGAGGCCCCCATTCAGGGCGGCACATTACGATTGCTCCAAGAATTTTACTTTTCGGGTGATCCCAGCGAGACGGTGACGGCTTACGACGTCAGTGCTTCGGCTGAAACACTCGTCGATAATCCACCGATCGAGCAAGGTCAGCAGATATTTGAGGATTTAGGCAGCGGTTCGACCTTTGGTGAAGGCACTATTACCAACACGCCCGGTTGGAGTCCGATTGGCCAGTTCCTTGAAATTGTTTTGAGTGATGCTGCCATTAGCGCTATCAATGAAGCTCAGCAGGGATCCGGTGATTTCTCGCTAGGCCTGATTTTGACTTCCTTAGGAGGCACTGAACTGGGTGGAGCAGAAGGCGTTCGATTCTCGGATCCGATGTCGACGCCGATGGATGAGCAGGCCCAGCTTTTCCTTGAAACCGAAGATTTTCAAGCGGTTCCAGAACCGTTTGCGATCGGGGGTTATTTGTCGGTTGCGGCTCTGGGTTTAGTGTTTCGCAAGTCGCTCAAGCGTTCCCAGTAGAGCGTCAGCCCTGCCCGCTTGGCTGTGCTGAGGGGTAACCTGATGCACTGTCATACGGAATCCTGTTGGCCTGTCCCCGCTATTGCAGAGTGCAAACCTTGCACCCTACAGTACTTATTCGTTGTGAATGGGGGATAGGGAATGCGGATTTGGGATCAGAAGAATCAGGACAAGAATTTCCCTTGAGGGGATTCTCTAGACCTGCGGGCATAGCTGCGCTAGTGCACCGCAGGTCATTTTTTGGGTTGTAAGACTTCCCCTTTGAAACCTAGAACATCCAAACAACCCTTCTTCTCGGTAGGATTGGCAGTTGTAGTCACACGATAGGATTCTGAGCTCATGACGATGTTTTCAGGTCTGGAAGGTCACACCACCACAGGCAGTATCGGAGTTGCAGTCATTGCGGGTGTTGGAGGCGATCTGGCCTTTCAGAATTTTCAGACGGATGCAGCTTCCTCTGATTTGAAAGCCTACTTGACTATTAACGGCAATCTCGAAAAGCGAACGGTTGACTTGGGTCCACTGCCCCAAACTAGTGGCTCCTTCAATGTACCGTTTCCAGACGATACGGACATCAGCTTGTTCAATGTTTTGATCGTCAAATCGGGGGACACGTGTATTGGTAAAGCGCAGATTGCTTGACGAGACTACTGCACCTGAGTAGCTCGATAGGTAATGAATTTGCCGAAGATGCCAACGGTTTCAACTTGATAGCTAGGCAACATTGGCAGTTCGGCAATTCCGAATGTTGTGCGGTAGATGCTAGCAACGCCTAAGTTCAGGCGCTGAGTGCGATCGCGAATCAGTGCCTGGATCGTGGGCTCAAATGTCTGTACCAGTTCGCCGCATTGTGCACCGGAAAATAGATCGTCCAGTTCTTCGAGTAAGTCGTTGCAGACTTGATTGCTAAGATACTGCTCCGCCTGCTCTTGAGCATACAGCTCATAAACATCAGGCTCTGGGTTTGTCACAACCAATCCACCTGTGACGATCGCGAGGAGGAGGAGGCCAATTAGAGCAGAGGTCTTCATAGAGGCGAGCGTATGTGCAGTGAGTGGGTTGACTGGCAGTGCGCTTTGATGGACAGGCGATCGCAAAAGAAGCTTGCAAACTTGTATCGCCAGTAAACTCAAAATTGCCGAAAGAACATGAGCCCGATAGCTAGATCTTACTCGCGATTTGCCCATCACAATTCTCTTCCCTCGCACGTAAAGCCAATGAGCGAAACCCTTGTCAGGGTGCGATACGAAAATGCTATACTGGGGAACGCGCGTGGCGAGCGTGGCCAAGTGGTTAAGGCAGCGGATTGTGGTTCCGCCATTCGGGGGTTCGAGTCCCCTCGTTCGCCCTTTACAGTTTGAAATTCCCAGCAAAATGTGCTTAGCAGATGAGTTCTAGGCTTTGGGGCTCAGTCTTTGAGTTGAGAACAGTCAGGCATTGTTTAAGTTGCTTTTAGCGAGAAGGAAGCCTTGCTTTCATTACTTTAGAAGACTGGACTCAGTCCAGCTCTGGTGGCGATATGTCAATCCGCGCCGAGTTGAAAACTCACCGCTCACGAACATAGGTCCACTAAAGGGACTAGATACCGTTACCAGCGATCGCCTGAACCTGCTTCTACTGTTGCCGTGGTGTATCGCTTCGCGCTAGCGCTAGCCATGCCCCTTAGGCTATTGCCCGAAGGAATATATGGCACCCTACGGTTGCCCATCATTACCCTATCGCTTAACTCAATTCCGAATTCCGTAGGGCTTTGCCCTTCTCGAAGGGCATTCCGAATTCACTACCCAATCACCCTTTCACTCCCCCACTCCCTCTCTCTGACCTACATCGACACTAAGCAGTCGGCTTCGAGATGCGACGAATTTCGGAGCAAAACGAAGCCATTTGCAAACCATCGGCTCGCTTTAGCAGCGTCGTTCGCATTCGTAGATTCGGATTCATAAACCACAGCCGCTCTTCTGACTGCAGCTCATCTGTCACTGTGGTCAGTAGCAGCACCTCCTCTTGGAGGCGATATTGTCCCGCCACAGCGGGCTCCGCATCCGTCTGGCTCAGAAACTGTCCGGTAGCAGCTTCCTCGGACTTCAAGCCGACAAACACCGTCGTCCGTTGAGGCGATACTTTAGCTGAGCCGTATATGCTTGCCTGACCTTCTTGCTGGATGGAGAGCGCAAACACAGTCTTACTGGGGACAGCAGCGAATTGTTCGCAGAGTGCGATGACCTGAGGATTATCGGCAGACAGCCGAGTGATATTCAACATCGTCTGTCCAGTTTGCGAAGGTTGCCCTAGTGAAAAATGAGTAGTGCGCTGTGAGAACCACGTTCCTTCAACTGTTTCAAAAAAGTTAACGATATCCATGCCGCTGCTTTTATTGGCCTCAAATGTCCCAGTGCTCTTCATTTTAAGCTTAAGTGTTCTTCTACCAGAGACAAAAAATAGGGGCTTCCAGGAGTTACGAGAAATCCCAGGATTCACTGAATGTTACGCTAACCATTACGCTCAAAACATTTCGTTAATACTGGTGAAGTTTCAATGATGAGATTCAGTCAGGAGCCCTTGCTGCTGCGGGCAGCCCGAGGGGAAGTTTTAGATCGCCCTCCAGTTTGGATGATGCGCCAAGCGGGTCGTTATATGAAGGTTTATCGTGATCTGCGCGACAAATATCCTTCCTTCCGCGATCGCTCTGAAAACCCTGATGTTGCCATCGAAATTTCACTCCAGCCATGGCATGCCTTTAAGCCCGATGGCGTCATTTTGTTTTCTGACATCGTCACTCCACTCAGTGGCATGGGAATTCCCTTTGACATCGTGGAAAGCAAAGGTCCCGTCATTGATCCCCCCATTCGCAGTCAAGTCCAGATTGACGCCGTGCATGAGCTTAATCCGGATGAATCGACTCCGTTCATTCGGAAAATTTTAGGTGCGCTTCGTTCCGAGGTGGGGAATGAGGCGGCTGTGCTTGGGTTTGTGGGATCGCCTTGGACACTGGCGGCCTATGCAGTAGAGGGCTGCACGTCCAAGCATTACGCCAATATCAAGCGGATGGCTTTTTCTGAGCCTACAATGCTCCACCAGCTATTAAGCAAGATCGCTGACAATATTGCTATCTACACCTGCCACCAAATTGAGTGTGGTGCTCAAATCGTTCAGCTCTTCGATTCTTGGGCCGGACAGCTAAGTCCCATAGATTACCAAACGTTTGCGTTGCCCTACCAGCAACAGGTAGTGCGTCAGGTTAAGGCCAAGTATCCTGACACACCGCTGATTCTCTATATCAGCGGCAGTGCAGGCGTCCTAGAGCTTATGGGTGAATCCGGCGTGGATATCGTCAGCGTGGATTGGACTGTTGACATGGCTGAGGCGCGTCGTCGTTTAGGACCTGGGATGGGTGTCCAAGGGAATGTCGACCCAGCCGCGCTGTTTGGCTCCAAAGCGTTTATTCGCGATCGCATTCTTGATACCGTTGCTAAGGCTGGACGCCGGGGGCACATCCTGAACCTGGGGCACGGTATTCTTCCTGGTACCCCAGAAGAGAACGCAGCCTTCTTCTTCGAGACGGGGAAACAGCTCGATCAATTACTGGCGGTCCCTGCCTAGGTGTGAGGGACTAACTGGGTGGTAGGCTGAAATTATCCCGACAGCACTGCTAAAGGTATTTTAGGGCGTTCTATCCCATCGCTACGCGTTTAGAGGTGGGGGCAGAGCGCTCTAAATGCTAAGTTGGGAACCCAGTATATTCCCCTATATAATTGTGTCCGATCTGCTCTCTATCTCCGCAACCCCCTCCGCAAAACGAATTTTCATCACTGGCGCAAGTGGATGTGTAGGCCATTATCTGGTCGAAACGCTACTCAACAACACGCCTCACCAGCTATTTTTACTTGTGCGGAATCCAGCCAAATTGCTATTTAACTGGCAAAATCAGCCGCGGATTAAAGTTATTCAAGACGATATTCGCAACATTGAAGCGCACGCCGACTTGTTGGCAACCATAGATACGGCGGTACTAGCAGCGACCTCCTGGGGTGGGGCCCAAGAAATCTATGACATCAATGTCAGAGGCAATCACAGGCTTATGTCGCTGCTGGATGTGGAGCAGTGTGAGCAGGTCCTCTATTTTTCTACGGCTAGTATTCTGGATAATCACAATCAGCCGTTGCCGGAGGCCGGACAAATTGGGACCGACTACATCCGCAGTAAATATCAGTGCTATCTCAAACTACCCGAGCTGAAGATTTTCCCCAAAATCACCACGGTTTTTCCCACCCTCGTTTTTGGCGGCGATAAAGATAAACCGTACTCTCACATTTCAGCCGGGCTTCAGGAGGTTGCCAACTGGATGTGGCTGATTCGCTTTCTGAAAGCAGACGGCAGTTTCCATTTCGCCCATGGCAAGGACATTGCCCTAGTTGTGAGTCATTTGATTGATCATCCGCCCGCTCCTAAAGAATTCCGGCAGGTTATTATTGGCAACCCCGCGTTGACTGTTAACCAAGCAGTCGAAGAAATCAGCGAGTATTTGGGGCTACGAGTCCTTTTCCGAATTCCCCTATCGTTATGGTTAGCCGATCGCATTATTGACGGGTTCAACATTCGCATGGCCGAGTGGGACCGCTTTTGCCTCAAGTATCGGCATCAGGTCTACCAAAAGCCCCAACATCCGTCGCTTCTGGGGCTTGAACCGGCCTGCCCTACGATCGCGGATCTGATGCGGCTCAGTAACGTGATGCCGGGTTAGTGATGCTGGGTTAAGTAATCCACTCCATGGTTGATTAATACGCCCGTTCTGATTAGGATGAGGGCCAGGCTTTCGCGCTTGCTCCTTGCCTATGGCTATTATTTCGTCAAAATCCGCCGCTGATGCTCAACCGCCTCCCAAGCGATCGCGTTCTACTGGCAAGTCTCAGACAGGCGACACGCTGCCGCTGCCACCCTCCTTGGTACGCGAAAGCAAAGATCGCCCCGCTAGTCCACAACCCGTCAACGCGCCGCCAGAAGACGGTCTGCGACCGCAGCGGCTGACCGATTACATCGGCCAAAAATCCCTCAAAGAAGTCCTGGATATTGCCATTCGGGCAGCCCAGTCACGTCAGGAACCCCTTGACCACCTGCTGCTATACGGTCCCCCTGGTTTGGGGAAAACCACCATGGCATTGATTCTGGCACAGGAAATGAAGGTAGATTGCAAAATTACGACTGCGCCTGCCCTCGAGCGCCCCCGCGACATTGCGGGACTGTTGGTGAACCTGAAGCCGGGGGACATCCTGTTTATCGATGAGATTCATCGCCTGCCGCGCGTGACCGAGGAAATCCTGTATCCCGCTATGGAAGATTCGCGGCTGGATATTACGGTCGGCAAAGGCCAGAGCGCTCGAACGCGCAGCATTCCCCTACAGCCCTTCACGCTGGTGGGAGCCACGACGCGGGTAGGGGCACTAACCTCACCTTTGCGAGATCGTTTTGGTCTCATCCAACGTCTCCGGTTCTACGAAGTCGATGAGCTGACTGCGATCGTGCTGCGGACGGCCAAGGTGCTGAGCACCGCCATCCAAAACGATGGTGCTGAGGAAATTGCGCGGCGATCGCGGGGAACGCCCCGGATTGCCAACCGCCTGCTCAAGCGTGTGCGGGACTACGTCGAGGTGAAGGCATCCGGAACCATTACGCAGGCGATCGCGGCTGAAGCGCTAGAACTCTTCAATGTCGACCCACGGGGTCTGGACTGGACCGACCGACGACTGCTCTCTGTCATCATCGAAAACTTCAATGGCGGGCCTGTGGGCCTAGACACCATGGCAGCCGCGACCGGCGAAGATGCCCAGACGATCGAAGAAGTCTATGAGCCCTATTTGATGCAGCTCGGCTACCTGCAGCGAACGCCTCGGGGCCGCGTCGTGACTCGTGCTGCCTGTCGTCATTTGGGGTACGGGGATGACGTGGTTCCTGATATTGCGAACGACCAGCAGTTGTCGTTGATGTAGGTACCCGGGAACCGGGGAGTGGAGGGTAGAAGAGTAGAAGTGTAAGGAGTGATGGGGGAATAGGGCTACGGTGTACACAAAAGTCTTCAAATAATCCAGAGGCGGCATGTAGTCCCTTCTTGGTGCTCCTTACGAATGTGAGAACACAGTCTCCCTCCTTCCCAAGGAGGGACTAAAAGAGGTCTAGTAAAATTTTGAACGTCTCGACCAAGATGTGTATACACGGTAAGGGGTAGACGCCAAGAGGTCTACTCTATATCTAGCGTTGAGCTCCATCTATGAAGCGCTAGATGATCCTCCACAATTTTTCAAAAAAAGGGTAGACATTTCCCATAAGTTCTGTACAATACAGCGGCATAGCGGACTACAGGTGCATTCTCTCTGGCAAAACCTGGGTAGCTAGCTTGTTTTGGAAGTTCTTGAATTATGACCTCTGTTCTTACGCGTTCAAATACTCAGTACGAGCGGTTGCCGGACGATGTGCAGTCACTGTTGCGCGATCGCTTGCAAATGGTGAGTCCCGTTGCCACGACTACGCCCCCTCAGGCCGGCAAGTCGTCGGTCTCCACCGCTAAGCCTAAGTCCACTCAAGCAAAGGCTCGCAAGCCAAGTCAGCCAAAACAGCAGTCAGATCAGCCAAAGCCGCAACCAGCGCATGCCAAGCAGCAGCCTCCTCAGCCTAAACAGCAGAAGGATTTGGCGATCGTGCTGCGAAACGTCTGCAAAACCTATAAAAACGGCAGTCAGGCATTGGAGGACGTGAATTTGCACATCCACCAAGGGGGATTCCTATTCATTACCGGAGCCTCTGGGGCAGGGAAATCAACGCTGCTCAAGCTGCTCTACGGCCAAGAGCGTCCCTCGTCGGGCGAGGTTTTAATTGAAGGGAGTCCCATTAGTCATCTCCGGGGCAATCGGCTAGCGATGGTGCGCCGCCGCATCGGGGTTGTTTTTCAAGATTACAAACTGATTCCCCGCCGTACAGTGGCTGAGAACGTGGCTTTTGTCCTTTGGGCCCAGGGCTACACCCGCAAAGAAATCCATCGTCGCCTGTGGCCAACCCTGAAAATGGTGGGGCTGCAAGGCAAAGCAGAGTCCTTCCCCGATGAATTGTCTGGCGGTGAACAGCAGCGGGTTAGTATTGCCCGTGCGGTTGTCGGCACACCTCCACTGCTGCTAGCTGACGAACCCACTGGCAATCTCGACGCAGATAATGCGCTTCAGGTTATTAAAATCCTCAAGAAGCTCAATTCCATCGGCATCACCGTGATTGTGACGACTCACAACGAGCACTTGGTGAGGATCTCTGATCATCCGGTTGTGCAACTCAAGGGCGGTCGCCTCCATCATCTTCGCCGGTAGGAGTGCAGCGATGAGTTGGTGATTGGCTCAATCAACCGAGCCCACCCAACCCTTCTAGTACTAAGGATGATTCTCTAGCAGAAGAAAATTTCTGTAAGCCTTGATCAAGCGCTATGTATCCTGTTGAGTGGAGTGGAGCGAAGTCGCAACATCTCGGTTTTTGCGATAGTCCGAGATTCCTCGTGAAATCACCACCAAGCAATTTCCTCCCGGCCCATAGACTCGCCAAGCCAAAATCGTAAATCGCAAATTGGCCCTACGCCTCAAACGAAGCTAGGAACTTACGGAGCACTTGAGCGAGTGTTTCCTGTTCTGACTTATCCAACTCACCTAAAAGACGGTGCATGTTGGCAACATGGGCCTCAACTGCCTTCTCAATTACCTCGAAACCTTTAGGTGTTAGGCGGATCAGGGTGCCTCGGCGATCGCTAGGGTCGGGAATACGCTCCGCCAGTCCTGCCTGCTCTAATCGATCAATCCGGTGCGTCATCGTGCCGGACGAAACCATCATGGTATTGAACAGCTCCGTAGGCGAAAGCTGATAAGGCTGACCGGAGCGGCGTAGAGTTGCCAGCACGTCAAACTCACCGCTGCGTAATCCGAAGGTTGAAAACGTTTCCTGGATAGCACGGTCCAAATATTTCGACAGTCGCGCCATGCGTCCGATGATGCCCATCGGCGAGGCGTCTAAATCAGGTCTTTCTTGTTGCCACTGCTCTAGAATCCGGTCGACAGGATCAGACTCCATCTAACCTTTGCTCAATAACCTTGACATCATTAATCTTAACATCGAGATAAATATAGAATTTCAATAGCAAGATTCTTGATATCAAGATAAATACAGGTTAGAGTCTTAGCGTAGAGTATCTTGATGTCGAGATAAAAATGCAGACGGCAAGATCTCATGTCTCGGATATTTTGTTGACCGCTCTGGCTCCGATCTCCTGGGGAACGACCTACGCTGTAGCTACGGAATTTCTGCCTCCGGGGCATCCGCTGCTGGTCGCTGCTTTGCGATCGCTCCCCATCGGTCTCTTATTGACCATCGGGTTACGTCGACTTCCCAAAGGGGATTGGTGGTGGCGCATCCTAGTCTTGGGGGGGCTCAATATCGGGCTCTTTCAAGCGCTATTGTTCGTTGCAGCCTATCGTCTTCCGGGCGGTGTGGCAGCAACAGCGGGTGCAATTCAGCCCTTGCTAGTAGTACTATTTTCCTGGCCTCTACTCAGCGAAAAGCCCTCTAAGGCATCGGTTGTAGCGGCGATCGCCGGTTTCATTGGCGTGGGGCTCCTGGTGCTTGGCCCTGCGGCTCGGCTCGATGGGCTTGGCGTGGTAGCTGCGATTGCTGGAGCCACCACGATGGGTCTCGGGACAGTCCTCGTCAAACGCTGGAAACCCCGAGTACCACTCATGGTTTTTACAGCTTGGCAACTAACCGTGGGTGGACTCATGCTACTGCCGGTCGCCCTCATCACCGAAGGGCCATTTACGGAACTCTCTAAAACCAACCTCTGGGGCTTCGTCTACCTTGGTGTGATTGGCACTGGATTGGCCTACGCGCTTTGGTTTCGTGGCATTCGTAGACTCAAAGCCACGTCTGTTTCCTATCTCGGGCTGCTGAGTCCCGTTGTTGCAACCCTCATCGGCTATCTCTTCTTGCAAGAGATCCTTACCCCTATTCAACTGGCTGGTGTCGCAGTTGTGTTAGCCAGCGTTGTTGTTGGGCAACAGTCAGAGTCTTGAAATGGGGGAGTAGAGGAGTGAAAGGGAGTGGGGAAGTGGGGGAGTGGGAAAATCTCGTAGGGGAGATTCAGCTGATCGCTACATAGACCATTCGAATTCCTTCGCTCAAAACCTGCCCGTCCCCATTCGCCACCTAGCCAAGAACGAATAACCATTAACTACCAACCAAGAACAAAGAACAAAGAACCAAAATGCAATTCATCAACCCTCCTAAACTAAACGATCCTAGCAGTTGTAGATTTACTCAGATAGTTGCAATTCCTAGCGGTGCGACCTTAGCTTATCTTGCTGGATAGGGCGCTGGTACTACAGACGACGGTTCGTACTCCGACAATTTTGCTGAACCGGTAGACCAAGCCTTTGTTAATCTGAGGGCGGCGTTGACCGCGATCGGGGCTACGCCGGAAACTGTAGTGAAAGGCATGTGCCCTAACCGACTTCCTGAAGCTTCGTCACTACCGACAATGACTCTATTCACTCTCTGTTGACCCTATGAATTCTCCATCCCTCACTCCAGACAACGTCATTGAGTTCCTAAACTGGCGCTATGCAACCAAAAAGTTTGACTCCACACGGAAGATCTCGGAAGAGGATTGGCACGCACTTGAGCAAAGTTTGGTGCTGGCCCCCTCCTCTTTCGGGCAGCAACCATGGAAATTTTTCGTGATCCGTAAGCCTGAACTGCGCCAGCAGCTCCAGGAACAAGCCTGGGGACAATCGCAGATAGTGGATGCCTCGCATTTAGTCGTTCTGGCGATCAAAACTGGCATCAACAACAGTGACGTAGACCGCTATATCGATCGCGTTGCTGAGGTTCGCCAAATGCCTAAGGACAAGCTGGAAGGGCTGGAAAACG
>JBCBJE010000085.1:0-10682 GCA_038523735.1 Cyanobacteria bacterium J06626_18
GGAGTGGGAGTGGGAGTGGGAGTGGGAGTGGGAGTGGGAGTGGGAGTGGGAGAGTAGGGGAGTGGGGGAGATCCCAGGGTTCTGGCGGTATTGCAAAAGTATCAAGAGTAGTGCCGAGAATCCTGGGATCTGTCGGTACTGCAGAAGTATCAGGAGTATTGCCGAGAACCCTGGGAGCTGGCGGCATCTGGAGCACTGGCAAGTTGCTGGCGTCGAACCGATTTGAGGTGTTCAATATCGGCTTCCATAAGTCGGTTCAGGTATTTTTGCTGAACCCAGGCAACGAGGAAGAAGAAGCTGACGACGGTGAGGGTGGAGAGCATGGTGGTGGGGAGGGGGGGAAGGGGATGAGTAGAGGGGGAAGGGGGAGAGTAGGGGGTGGAGGATGAGTGAATGCGTGCAGACTTACCCACTACCCACTACCCACTACCCATGACCTCTATCGCAGATAAGCAAGCGTCAGGCTGTCCTCAGTGAGGAAGTGATCGAGGTGAAAGGCGCGTTCTTCGGTCTTGAGTAGGACTTGCTCGTACAGATAACGGGTAGCGCGATCGCCCACACTTTCTGCCTGTACAGATAGTCGCCGCAGCAGATCAATAACTTGCTGTTCAGCGGTCAAGTCGTTTTCAATCATCTGGCGACAGACGTAGGCTCCATCAGGCTCAGGAGTGAAGCAGCAGAGTTCAGATAGGGTGCCAAACGTTCCGGCAGGAATACCACCCAAGCCATTCATCCGCTCAGCTACATCATGAGCATGGCCTTGAGTTTCTTCGTAGCTCTCTTGCAGGAACTGGTGTACAGAATAGAATTCTGCACCTTCGACAACGAAATGTTGCTTTTGATACTGCAAGTACAGCGCTTGAAAGCTGGCATACACCAGATTCAGCCCTTCACATACAGTTGTCGTGACATCCTTTTCAAGGCCAACAGGATTGTTACCGACTTCACCAAAAGCACGAACTAGGGTTTGAGTGGACATAAGGGTTACTCCGATTTGTTTGGAAATGAACTTTTCAGGAAGGATTGGAAGCGTAGGAAGGGGAAGGGTGGAAGAGTGGAAGGGAAAAGGGGAATGGGTGATGGGGAAAGGGGGAACAGGGAAAAAGGCAAAAGGGGAGTCACGTGACTAACCATCAACCATCAACGATTAACCAAGAACCAAGAACAGCTCGTCCCCTCAATGATTCGCTTTACAAACTACTCGCGTTTCCCAACAGCGCTCTAGCCAATCAACGCTGGTTTGGCGGGAAGTGGTGAACTGTCGGACGGTGCTACGAACCAGGAGGAGGTCGGTGGGATTTTCGACATCGACGCGGAGGGTGCCATCGATGGGGCAAGCGCAGGGAATGTTGAGTTCTTGTAGGCGGCGGTGAATAGACCAGCGGTCCCAGCGCTGGACCGAGACGACTTGGCCCCAATTGGTGGGGAGGGTGGCAGGCTCATTCATGGACTTGATACTCCGAGGTAAGGGATGAACGGGTGAGATTTTGAACTTGTTTTTCTAAAGCTTGGATGCGGTCGAGCAGCGATCGCACTGTGGCCGCAGTGGCATCGGGAAGCTGACCATGTTCTAGTGGGGTAGCAAAGGTATTGCAGCGGCAGACGTTGCGGCTGGGGACGCCAACGGCAGTGCAGTTGGCAGGTACATCCCGCAGCACAATGGAGCCAGCGCCCACACGAGCATGGTCACCGATGTGAATATTGCCAAGGATTTTGGCTCCGGTGCCAATCACGACGCGGCTGCCGATGGTGGGGTGGCGCTTGCCCGTTTCTTTGCCGGTGCCGCCGAGGGTGACGCCCTGATAGATCAGTGTGTAGTCACCCACAATCGCCGTTTCACCAATTACCACACCCATGCCATGGTCAACAAAGGTACCTTGACCTAGCTGAGCACCGGGGTGAATTTCAATGCCAGTGAAAAAGCGGGCTAGGTGGGAAATGAAACGGGGAAAGAAGCTGACACCGCGCCGATGCAGCCAGTGGGCTAATCGATGAGCGGCAATCGCATGCAGACCCGGATAACAGCACAGCACCTCCAGCCAGTTACGGGCAGCAGGGTCGCGCTCAAAGATAATGGCAAAGTCTGCCAGGATGGGAAACCGTTGATGCAGCTCGTGAACCGAGGGCAGCAGACGCAGGATGGAAACGCGGGATAGCGGTAGAAACATGGCTCTGGGGGGCTGTGTTTTCCTGCTTATAGCAACCGCTATTTGAAGCAGGCGATCGCAATAGCCCAATCCAGATTTACTAGAAGTATTACCAATGTACTCAACCGCTGAAGCGCTGATTTATCAACGGTTAAAAATTCTTTTGAGGTGAGGGTGCAGGTATTTTAGCCCCGAGGGACGGGTATTTCTAACGTTGGGCGCAGGTATTCTGCACTCAAGAAAAACCCCTTATATATAGATGTATGCGGCGTTATTTCAGGGTTGCCGAAAAACAGAAGGCTATGTACTCAAAGTACGGCATTCCCACGCTGAATACACGTTCCAACAAGGGAAAATGTAGCAAACTATGCAAAACTGTCTCTATTTAATTCAGCAATCTTTAACAACGTGTGGGTTCGCTAACGAATGACCGTTGTTTAGGGAATAGGGCACAGGGAACAAGCGTAGGGTGTCATTCGCGTAGCCATGCACCCATAACTGTCATCCAACGAGATAGGGAACAGGGAATGGGAAACAGGGAATAGGGAACAGTGAACATTAGTAGCGTGGGTTGAAGCATGAAACCCACGGAATGTCAGTCAATTAGGGAAAGGGGACGATGTCAGAATGTGTTGGCTCGAAGTGTGTCCTTGTAATGGGAAAGAGGAGATTCTCTGCCGTTATTTTCCCAACAGTCGCGTTACGCCTTCGATCAGCACATCGGCCTGATCGAGCAGACTGCCGAAGATGACAACTGTGACTGCAGCAATGATCACGGTTCGTGAGATAGCCAAATTGTCCTTCGAAAGCTGTAAGAATCGCTCTTCCCACTTCTCGGTGCGCTCATCCAGACGCTGAACATCAGCATCCAGTTTTTGTTCTAGACGGTCTAGGCGATCGAGCACTTCTGTTTGAAAGTCTCGGGATTCTGGCGCTCTCGTCATGACAAGGTGCTGGCGTTAATGGATGCTGACTCAATCATATTGTCACCGTCTCTACCCAGTGTGCACACCGCAGCCCCCTTTCCCCTTCCACCCCGTCACTCCATTACTCCCCCACTCCCTCTATTCCCCTCGTCCCAACAGGCCCTTTACATTACGCAACAGCAAAACCGTAACACTGAATACCAATTAGTGGTGGGAACTGAGAAATCGAATACAGACAGTAATTTTGCTCTCCAAGAAAAGTTGTCATTTTTGTATCAAACTTAGCGAAACGGGCAGATTTGAGTACTCAAAAAAAGGTGTCTGTCAGGTGTACTCAAATCATGTCAAACGCTTGGCATTAAACCGATTGGGCTGAGTACAAGAATGGCCGAGCAAGGGCAGCAAAATACCAGTGCATAGGGTAGGAAATACTCGTGCCCTGTGCCTGAAAAAAATATTTCTCCTGAATTGGCAAGGCTTCTAGCGCTTGAGTACAAGGTTAATAACTCAATAAATCCTATCGGGGCACGGTTGCAAAACGAATCTAGAGGGCGTTGATATAACTCTTCCAACGCCGAACACCCAATCTTCTAGAACTGGCTGCACTCGGTGAAATCAACGGAAGACAACGTCAACCGCAGCTCAGTTAGAGCGAACTTAACTCCCGACGCTTTGTGTTCTCGATTTCAACCCTGCAGTCATTCACGGCCAGAGCGATTTCAGGCGTATTCACCCTAACGGGTTGCCGTCGTGCCCTAACCTAGGGCCGCGATCGCCCCCCCCCTCCTCCATACACCGTGGAAATCGCTGCCCCATTAAGAAGACCCGGTTCTTTGGTCGTTGCACACTCTCCTCCTAACGCAGCCGACGTTGCCTTGATTGCACAACTGAATGACTGCCACTGCGATCACCCAATCGCTAGATAGCAGACAACTCATCTGTGTTTACAGACCCTCGCAGGCAAAGCAACGTCACCTTTTTCTCCCCCGTTGCTCTCCCACAAACCCTTACCTCGCCCAAAACCTATGACGCCACCGCCACCCACTGCCCTTGCCCCCGCGCCTACGACGACGCCCGAGCTGGACATTACTTTGACCAAAACCCAAACCAAGGTCAAAAAGTCTGGCGGCGGCTGCGGCTGCAGCACTAAAAATGACACGTCTACCGGCCTCAGCGAATCCATGCAGGCCCGCATTGAAAAGCACCCCTGCTACAGCGAAGAAGCTCACCACCACTACGCCCGCATGCACGTTGCTGTGGCCCCCGCTTGCAACATCCAGTGCAACTACTGCAACCGTAAATATGATTGTGCTAACGAAAGCCGCCCTGGTGTGGTTAGCGAACTCTTAACTCCAGAAGAAGCAGCCCACAAGGTTCTCGTCGTAGCAGGCAAAATCCCTCAAATGACGGTGTTGGGCATTGCTGGCCCTGGTGACCCCCTTGCCAACCCGGAGAAAACCTTCCGCACCTTCGAACTAATTGCGGAGCAAGCCCCCGATATCAAGCTATGCCTGTCGACCAATGGCCTGATGCTGCCAGACCACGTAGATCACATCAAGCAGCTCAATGTCGACCACGTCACCATCACTATTAATATGGTTGACCCGTCTGTGGGCGAGAAGATTTACCCCTGGGTTCACTATCGTCGCAAGCGCTATCGCGGCATTGACGGCGTCCGCATCCTGCACGAGCGCCAGATGGAAGGTCTGCAGGCACTTCAAGAAGCCGACATCCTTTGCAAAGTTAACTCGGTGCTGATTCCGGGTGTGAATGACGAGCACCTGCCGGAAGTGAATAAGGCCATTCGCGATCGCGGCGCCTTTTTGCACAACATTATGCCGTTGATTTCGGCACCCGAGCATGGCACCTACTTTGGCCTCAACGGTCAGCGTGGCCCCAACCCCAAAGAACTGAAGTCCGTTCAAGATAAGTGCTCCGGCAACATGAAGATGATGCGCCACTGTCGCCAGTGCCGTGCTGATGCCGTCGGCCTCTTGGGTGAAGACCGTAGCCAGGAATTCACCAAAGAGAAGTTCATGGAAATGTCGTCTGACTACAGTCTTGAAACTCGTCAGGCTGTCCACATCGGTATCGAGCAGGCCAAGGCCGCCGTCGCTGAAAAGAAAGCTGCTGCCACGGCCAATCGCACACCCAAGCCTGAGTCGGCCAAGGTTCTCGTTGCAGTTGCCACCAAAGGCGGTGGCCTTGTGAACCAGCACTTCGGTCATGCCAAAGAATTCATGATCTACGAAGTGGACGCCAACGAGGCTAAGTTCGTCAGCCACCGCAAAGTCGCTGACTACTGCCAAGGGGGCTACGGCGAAGAAGCAGCTCTTGAAGGCATCATCGGCACCATTGCTGACTGCAAAGCCGTCCTCACTTCCAAAATCGGTCCCTGCCCTCAAAAGGAACTGAAGAAAGCAGGTTTACAGGTGATTGAAGCCTACGACGTCATCGAGACCGTCGCTCGGCACTTCTACGACGAGTACGTTTTGGACAGCTAGGCAGTAGAGGCGCGCGATCGCGCGCCTCTCCCCCCCATTTTCCTTCCTCAAAAACCCACGAGGCCCCCAACCATGACCTACACCATTACTCAAAACTGCATCAGCTGTCAGCGCTGCCTCCCAGCCTGTCCTACTGAAGCAATTCAGACGAATGGAACAGCGTTTTGGATTGACGTAGAGCGCTGCAACCACTGTGAAGGATCGTTCGGTGTAGCTCAATGCTGGGCGATGTGTCCAACCAATGATGGCTGTGTACCAACCGCTGCAACCGTAGGGCTGACATCTGCATCGGAAGCCACGGGGGACTACTGGGAGTCTTGGTTTGCGAAGTACACGCGACTGACAGCTCGCTTACGCAATTCACAAAAGACCCTGTACTGGCAACAGTGGTTCGATACCTACGCGCAAATGGTTGGCGATTTGCAGGCCAAAGGCGGAACGAACGCGGCGCTGATGCCATAAATCGGTCTTTCCTCTGGATGTTGGAAGGTGAGGTATTCGGATAATTGCATCCGTTGTTTGTCTGTAAAATCCTGGCTCGAATGTCTTGCCCCTACCCCATCCCGTCAGACGCGATATATCGCGTCTCTACCCCGCACCCTTCTACTCTTCCACCCTCCCACTCCCCCTTGCCCTTTACTCACTGCGGAGACGATGTCAATGGTTACCTATCTCGATAACAACGCCACGACTCGGGTTGATCCAGAGGTGTTGACGGCGATGCTGCCGTATCTGAGTGATCTATATGGCAATCCATCGTCGATGCACAGTTTTGGTGGTCAGGTAGGTGCTGCTGTACAGGATGCCCGAGAGCAAGTTGCCGAACTGCTAGGAGCCGAGGATACAGAGATTATCTTCAATAGCTGCGGCAGTGAGGGCAATAACACAGCCATTCATGCCGCGTTGGCCGCCCAGCCAGAGAAGCGTCATATTGTTACCACCGCAGTCGAGCACCCAGCGATTCTCAATGTATGCAAGCATCTAGAGAAGAAAGGCTACACCGTCACCTACTTGTCCGTTGATGGACGCGGTCAAATCGACCTGATGGAAGTCGAGGCGGCGATTACGGGCGGCACCGCTCTCGTCACGACGATGTACGCTAACAACGAAACCGGCGTGGTTTTTCCAGTTGAAGAGGTGGGGGCGATCGCCAAAGAAAGTGGCGCGACCTTCCACGTTGACGCGGTTCAAGCGGTCGGCAAGCTACCCATCGATTTACGCAATAGCACCATCGATCTGCTGACCCTCTCCGGTCACAAGCTACACGCACCTAAAGGCGTCGGCGCCCTCTACGTTCGTCGTGGCTTCCGATTCCGTCCCTTCTTACTCGGTGGACATCAGTAACGAGCACGGCGGGCAGGTACCCACAACGTTCCTGGCATTGTTGCCTTAGGCAAGGCTGCAGAAATCGCCCGCACCCATCTTTTGGAGGTGGATCAGGAACGCTGGTTACGTGACCTGCTGGAGACCCAGCTACTGGAGACTATTCCCAACTGTCAGGTCAACGGCGGCGGTACGACGCGCCTGCCCAACACCACCAACATCGGCTTCAAGTACATCGAAGGAGAAGCCATCCTGTTCATGCTCAACCAGCATGGTATTTGTGCTTCCTCCGGCTCCGCTTGCACCTCTGGCTCCCTCGATCCCTCCCACGTGCTGATGGCAATGGGCTTGCCATACACCATCCTGCATGGCTCCATCCGTTTTAGCCTCTCCCGCTTCACTACCGAAAACGAAGTCCGCCACGTCCTCGCCGTCATGCCCGGCATCGTCGCCAAGCTCCGCGCCATCTCGCCCTTCAATAACGATGAGGCGGATTGGTTACAGGGCCGCGATTTGGCGGTCACGGCGTAACGCACGGTTGCAGGGGACGGATTGCTTGAAGAAACCCGTCCCCTGAAATCCTCAAAACTGTCCACCCCTACCCCCAGAAGAACCATGTGGGACTATTCCGAAAAAGTACTCGACCTGTTCTACAACCCTGTGAATCAGGGAGCCATTGACGACCCGCAGGAATCGGACGTGGCTGTGGTCTATGGCGAAGTGGGCAGTATTGCCTGCGGTGATGCCTTGAGGCTGCACCTGAAGATTCAGGAATCGACGGAGACCATTCTAGATTCGCGGTTCCAAACGTTTGGATGTACGAGCGCGATCGCCTCTTCCTCAGCCTTAACCGAAATCATCAAAGGCAAGACCCTGGATGAGGCGCTCAATATCTCTAACCAGGACATCGCCGAATTTCTGGGCGGTTTACCAGAAGCCAAAATGCACTGCTCAGTGATGGGACAAGAGGCATTGGAGGCAGCGATTTATAAGTATCGCGGCATTGAAGTGGAGCATCACGAAGATGACGAAGGCACCCTCATCTGCTCCTGCTACGGCATCACCGAACCCCGCGTCCGTCGCGTCATCATTGAGAACGATTTAACGACTGTCGAGCAAGTCACCAACTACGTTAAAGCTGGGGGCGGCTGCGGTTCTTGCCTCGCCAATATTGAAGATGTGCTGATCGAAGTCCAGCAAGAACGCCAAGCAGTACCCGCCCGCGTCGCTGCCGAGATTGCCATCGCCGAAGAGCAAAATGCCCAAGTTGTCGAAACCGACGCGCCCGCTCCCCGCCTGACCACCGTGCAAAAAATCCGCCTCATCCAGCACGTCCTCGACCAAGAAATCCGTCCCATCCTGAATGCCGATGGCGGCGATGTCGAACTCTTCGATGTGGACGGCGATCGCGTTCAAGTCGCCCTCAAAGGAGCCTGCGGCGGCTGTTCCAGCAGTACATCGACGGTCAAGTATGCGATCGAAGCGAAATTGAAAGAGTTTGTTTTGCCCACGTTGACCGTTGAAGAGGTGTAGGTCGTCACCCTTCCACCTATCCACTCTCCTACCCATCCACTCCCTATGAACACTCCCCAAATTCACTTCGGGCGATCGCCGCCAGCCTGACCCCGAAGCTTCCAACCATTCCTTTCGAGTTCCGAATTCCGAACTCCGAATTCTTACCCCCCAAACACCTACAAGGAGAAAATCCACCATGCGTCAGATCGCATTTTACGGAAAAGGCGGTATCGGGAAGTCCACGACTTCCCAAAACACCATTGCAGGCTTAGCTGATACCCAACGCATCATGATCGTGGGTTGTGACCCAAAAGCAGACTCCACTCGTTTGATGCTGCACAGTAAGGCTCAGACTACGATTCTGCACTTGGCTGCTGAGCGCGGTGCGGTTGAAGATCTAGAACTGGACGAAGTGCTATTGACTGGCTACAAAGGCGTGAAGTGCGTTGAGTCTGGTGGTCCTGAGCCCGGTGTTGGCTGTGCCGGTCGTGGCATCATCACCGCTATCAACTTCCTGGAAGAAGAAGGCGCTTACGAAGATCTGGATTTCGTTTCTTACGACGTCTTGGGCGACGTGGTTTGCGGCGGTTTTGCCATGCCCATCCGGGAAGGCAAAGCCCAAGAAATCTACATCGTCTGTTCCGGTGAAATGATGGCCATGTACGCAGCCAACAACATTGCCCGAGGTATTCTGAAGTACGCTCACTCCGGTGGTGTCCGTCTAGGCGGCCTCATCTGTAACAGCCGTAATGTAGACCGGGAAACTGAGCTGATCGAAGCGCTCGCTGAGAAGCTCGGCACTCAAATGATTCACTTTGTACCCCGCGACAACATCGTACAGCACGCTGAATTGCGTCGTATGACCGTGATTGAGTACGCTCCCGACAGCAAGCAGGCTGAAGAATATCGCACCCTGGCTCGCAAGATCGAAAGCAACACGAATCTCGTCATCCCCACGCCCATCACGATGGACGAGTTGGAAGAACTCCTCGTTGAGTTCGGCCTCCTAGGTGGCGACGAAGAGTACGAGAAAGTGCTCCAGGAAGACCAAGCTACTGGCAAGGTTCCCGCAGGTGTTTAATCCACGATTGCCCTAGGTTCGGATGGGAGTCGCGACACTGCATCAAAAACAGGCGATCGCGTCTCCCAGACACTGGACAAACCATTAGCCAGAAAGGTCACCGAGTAGGTTGGTTAAACGAAGGGCAACCCAACAACAGGACAGGGATTCTGGAAGCAGCTTCAAGCCTTCTCGACATCAACCTACAACCCTATCCTCCCATCTCCCTATACACCCTCCCTCATCTCCTGCTCAACCAAACAGCCTCAACCCCCCACCCGCTACAGAGAGGATAACCATGACAACCGTAGAAGACAGACAAGCGCTCGTCCAGGAGGTCCTGGAAGCGTATCCCGCCAAAGCTCAAAAAAGCCGCTCCAAGCACCTCAACGTTACCGAAGAAGGCGCATCCGACTGCGGTGTTAAGTCCAACAAAAAATCCGTTCCTGGCGTGATGACCACCCGTGGCTGTGCTTATGCAGGAGCCAAAGGGGTGGTCTGGGGGCCAGTGAAGGACATGATTCACATTAGCCACGGGCCCGTCGGCTGCGGCTACTACTCCTGGTCTGGTCGCCGTAACTACTACATTGGCACTACCGGCGTCGACACCTTCGGCACCATGCAGTTCACCTCCGACTTCCAAGAACGCGACATCGTCTTCGGCGGTGACAAAAAGCTGGCCAAGCTGATTGACGAATTGGAAGTCCTATTCCCCCTCAGCCAGGGCACCACCATTGAATCAGAATGTCCCGTGGGTCTGATTGGCGACGACATTGAAGCGGTTGCGAAGAAAAAGAATAAGGAATACGGCAAGCCGGTTGTGCCCGTTCGCTGTGAAGGCTTCCGAGGGGTATCCCAATCTTTGGGTCACCACATCGCTAACGACACCGTGCGTGACTGGGTACTGCCCAAAGCCGATGAGTATCGCAAAACGCCTGCAGGCTTTGAGCCTGGTCCCTACGATGTCAACATCATCGGTGACTATAACATTGGGGGCGATGCTTGGCCCAGCCGTCGCCTGATGGAAGAAATGGGCCTCCGGGTAATCTCTCAGTTCTCGGGTGATGGCACCTTCAACGAGGTGGTGATGACGCCCCTAGCCAAGCTCAACCTGATCCACTGCTACCGCTCCATGAACTATATCTGCCGCTTCATGGAAGAGAAGTACGGGATTGGCTGGTTGGAGTACAACTTCTTTGGTCCTACC
>JBCBJE010000086.1:0-10679 GCA_038523735.1 Cyanobacteria bacterium J06626_18
ACACGTCTAGCGCCATATTTGGCTTTGCCGTGCTTGCCCTTGCCGTAGTTTGGATCGAGTCGTTTACGGCGCTTTGCTTCACCCATTTTTTCCCTCGCAGTTGTTAATCGTTTGGCAATTTAACTTTGGGTCGCGTCCGAAACGCCATGAGGTGTTGCCTCTGTCTTTCGGTCAGTGAGCTTGTTGGCGATCGCGCACAGCAGGCAATGGGGCACCGCCAACGGCAACTCAATCAAAAGCCCTACGATTTTGATGAGATTGAGCGGGCCATGCCTGAGCTGCCAGAGGTTACTCATCAGGCATGGGCTGTTCTTCAAATTCAGGGTTTGTAGTTTCATCTGGAAGCTCAGCCTCCCAAAACTTTTCCATCCGTTGTAGACGCCTATCCACTGACAACAACGACCGCACGGCTAGGTCAAACCCAGACATGCGGAAGGTCAGCAGGAGAAAGGCCGCAACTCCCACACCCCCAATTGAGAACCAGGCGACAGCGGGCCGCCAGGCAAACACTTCAGTCCAGATCGAAAGATTTTTTGGGGTATTGTTGTCGCCCTGAGCCAGGTTCTGCAGAGAGACTACTATCTGGTTCGACAAAGCTTTCAGCCGCTCCTGATTGGCTTTGGTCTCCGTCATCAATTTCAGGGCTTCCGTCGAAGTCAACGCCGAGCTGCCGTCCAAGGTCGAGGAATGTTTCAACCGCTCTTCGACCGCGTGCATGATGCTCTCGGATGTTCCCAAGTGAAACCCGAATTTCATCAAGCAATCGGCGAGTGTCGCGTAACTGGTCGCGACTCCCTCCGTTTCCTTCGTCCTGGCGCTCAACAGTTCCGTCAGCTGGTGTGTGACGGCTCCCCACTGTTCGATCGCCGTCCGCTGTCGCTCCTCCCATTGCCGTGTCTCCTGTAATAGGGTGTCAATTTTGCGATCAACCGATAGCGTCATTTCATCCAATCGAAGGCCCATATGCCCGATCGCCTGGATCAAATCATCGTCATTGTCGAGTTGTGGCGTGCCATTTAGCTGCGTCATGCGGCCTCCTTCACACTCGCAGATGGCGACAGACCGAGATAGGAAGCTGCCGGGTCGAGTCCAGCGACGCCACGACGGAGAAAAGACATCGCCAGCATCTTGTGCCCTGCCGAGGCCAGGTTTTTCACCTCGAAGAAAGATTTATCAGGGTGCAGCACATCAAAGGTGGCCATCTCCAACGCGGGCATCGCAATTTCAATTCCCTTGAGCGACTGGAATTTGGTCCGCGCTTCGGAGGTATCCCAACGACCAAAGTTGAGATTACCCTGCTCCCAATGAGCATTCCGCACCACGACATAATCGGCCCGATCGCGACAACATTCAATCATCGCTTCCATGGAATAAATGGGCGAAAACCCATTATTCAAGACGGTCGCCAAGGTCAGCCGGTACCCCATGTCGGCATCGAGGTTGAGCAGATTGAACTTCTCCAGCTGGTTACGACTTTGTTCACCGCTTGCTCCTGGCATATCCATCACCACGACCTCAGGCTTCTTCTGAACCAACAAATCCAGGAAAGAAACTCCGCCATCGACGCTGAGGAAATCCAGACAGAATACATTGAACTTACTGGCTTCGTGATACGCCGCGAACTCAGGATTTTCGACATCCGAATCCACCCCGACTGCTTTGACTTTCGCCTCCAACAAAGCGTAGTAGAGCAATCGGGCAAACAGCGTCTTACCTGTCCCGCCTTTACCCCCAACGACCATGACGATGCGCTTATTCTTGTTACTCATGACGTTCCTCCATTCCAGTATTTGACTTTGTGACCCTTGGTAAATCGACTTCCAGGCGGACGTCGGTAAGGATCTGACTGCGCGGGTTCTTCTGGCTGCTGAGAGCCTTGAACCCCTGTTGCTGCCGTAGACTCATCCTGCAACTCCTCGGGCGATATCTCTTCCTGAACGACCGCCTCTTCTGCTGGCGCTACCGAAGTTGGCACCTCGATGGGCTCAGCTTCCTTTGGCTCAACAGCCTTAGGCTTCTCTGGCAGAGGGATCACTGTTGCTGATGGCTGAGCGCTCGGCTGCCGGGCTTGCGGAGCTGGCTTATGAGGCGTAGAGCGACGATTTGACCTTTTCTTGCGAGTTAGCGTGTAGTAGTAGTGCTTAGTCGTTTCGCCCGTCAAACTTAATTCGACGCCATACCCTTCCAAGACAACGGATTTGACGAGTTCAGCGATCGCCTCCCAGGAAAGCTTGCGTTTACGACAGCCGCGAATTTCGACTAAACACTGCCGAACCGCTTCATGAGCATTCATCTTTTGCTCGACTGCAGACGGAGCAACTTCAGCAGCTTTTTTATGAAGTAATTCTGCCAAGTTAATACTTGCCATCACAGTTCACTACCGTCCTCACGATTGAACTCACTCTCGGACTCACCGATGGACTCACTCTCAAACTCAATTTGAGGTTCATCCACGGGTTCACTTCGGAACTAACGCTTTCCTCCACTCGTAAACTCACCGCATCCTCAACTCCGAACTCACTTTGCACTTCACCCCAAAACTCACCCGCTCGTTCACAGCAGAGCTCATCCTTTAGATCACGCTTGAACTCACTCCAGAACTCACCTTTGAATACACAATTGACCTCACTTCCAGACTCACTCCAGAACTCACGCTTGAACTCACTCCGAAACTCACACCTGAGCTAACTTGCTAGCTCCCTAATGACCTCACCGACCGGCTCACTCGCTGATTCACGCTTGGACTCACACTCTCGCTCACAATGAAACTCACTCTTAAATACACGGGACATCTCACGGATAGGCTCACACCGCTTCCTCACTTTGGAAACCACTGATGAACTCACCCAAAAACTCACAGGTCAACTCACTCTTTGACTCACTATTGAGTTCACTCTGAGGTTCAAAGTTCACCTCACTATTCGCCACACTTGGAGGTTCATGCCTGGACTCACTGATGAACTCACTCTCGGACTCACCCCAGAGTTCTCGCCGCAACTCACTCCTGTTTTCCACTTTTGGCGACGGCAAGATATGGCGAACGTAGCACCCGCGATCGCATTTCGGTAGCTGGCAGGGCAACCCCAATTAGTTGTAGGGGGTGGCGGATGGCATCGAATAGCCCAGCGGTGATCGCTTGCCGACAGAATCATCTTGGTCCTCCTTAGCCACTACGGCTATGGTGTGATTTCCAGCAAAGGGGTATCCAGCACGAACACCGGCCTCTACTTCTGACAATAGCGACCAAATGTTGCTCAAATGTTGCAGTCGCAATTAGAAGTGGAAGATTTAATTAAGACTAATTTGTGTTGCAGTTGAACGCAGAGGTGTTGCGACTAGGACAAGCAGTTGCGCTATAAAAGAATTACTCCAGCACAACTCATTCAGCACGATACCGGCATTGCGATCGCGGTCAGTTCCACAGCGCGATCGCCAGTCGTTTTTTGTGTTGAACCATGACTAGAAGACCCCAGCGCATTGTCGTCAAGTGTCACCCAGACGAACTCGCAACAATTCAGGCCAAAGCAACCGCTTTCGATCGGGAAGCCGCGACCTATTTAAGGGAGTTGGGGTTAGCTGCGGCTGAACCCACACAAGCGGAGGATACGGTGCAGCGCCAACTGTATTGGTTGGCAGGAACCCTTCACGATTTGCTGAGTCGCTGGATCGAGACATCGACCGTCTCCCCTGACGGATTGAGGGAATCGATGCAGTTGACCATTCAAGCCTTGAGGGTGCTCCAGCAAGAAGCCCTGCTTGATAAACTATCGCCTCATGTTCTCAACGCCAACTTTGCCCAAGCGATCGCGCAGGTGCGTTATGCGTATCAAAGTCACGAAGGGCAGTGATGCTCATGGCCTATGCGCCTATGTCCTGGATCCCGCTAAGCAGAAGTCAGGGGAAAAGCCGGTGGTCGCGACCAATATGGCAGGACAAGATAGTGAGACTCTGGCGCAGGAGTTCGAGGCCATCGTCCATCGTCCCCGGCGCTGGGCTGTGAAGCAGACAATGGCCCACTACTCGGTCAGCTTGCCACCGGGCGAAGAACTCGAACGCGCTGCAATGGGGGCCGTCTCCCAAGCATTACTGCAACAGATGGGGCATCAAAACTGTCCCTATTTTGTGGTGCAGCATCATGACCAGGAACATAAAAATGACGTCCATCACTGGCATGTCGTTACCTCAACGCTGGATTTCAATAATGAATGGGTCAATGACAGCTTTAACCGAGTACGCTTGCAGCGAATTGCCCGCGAACTGGAATCTCAATTTGGACTGCCCCCCTGCCCGCCGCGCCCCGCCGCTGAACGGCAGAATCTAACAACTGGCGAACATCGGCGGAAAGAACGCACTGGCGAAGTGCTGCCGAAGGAGAAACTATGGAGCGCGATCGATGCGGCGACTCAAGATAAGCCGACCTTGCCCTTACTCATTACCCGCCTCAAAGCCCAAGGGATTCATTGCCATCTGTGGCGGCAGGGTAATCACTATAGGGGGATTAGTTTCGGCCTCGAAGGCGCTGCGTTTGCTGGGCGGCGACTCGGACCCGCCTATTCCTTTGGCGGTTTACAGAAGTATAAGGGTGTCTATTACAATCCCACGGCCCAAAATGCCGCACTGGTCCAGATTCTGAATCAGAGTCCGGCAGCGTGTGCCCAAGATCTCAAAGATTATGCCGCACTGCAACATAATCTAGGCGAACTGTATCGCGAATATGCAAGCAAGGCTGGCAAGGAGCCGAAGCAATTAGATGAGGGGGTAGCTGCGATCGCGATCGCGGCGGGACATACCGAGCAGGAAACCCTCAATATTTTGAGACAGGGAAAGACAGCCAAACAGCGCCGACAAGAGGGAGGGCAGCCTGCTGAACGCCAGTACTGTCAACAGATTACGCAGTCAGTCTTGGAACAGCTTCGACAACATCCTCTGAACTCTGACAAGCAGGAGCAATCGCGACAACAGCGACAACAAGCGCAGATTGAGCCTTAATGCTCCAGTCAGCATCTATCAGCACTCATTGACTTCCTGTCTCTTCCGCATTCACTCCCATGCCAAAGATTTTCCATTCCACTGAAACCCTCAATCCTCAGGCAGTCTTAATGCAGTTAAAAGACCTGGCAGAGCGACTTGCACGGGAAGAAGTTGCTGACTTGATTCTGCCTACCGACACGCCCCAGCGGTGGCACGACCTGACGATCAAAGACTGCCAGCCTCATATCCCAAACTTACTGACCTGCGGCTTGGATTCCTTTTCAATCAGTCTTCTGGAAAGCTTGCTGGGATGGAAATCCAGAGTCAGACTCCCCAAAGTTTATCGGCTGCTTGAACAAAAATAGCGACGCATTCCCCTACTTCGGAACAGGTGGGGGTCAAGGAGCGGCGGGATGTTAATCGTCGTAACCCTGATTTTCGATGTACTGTTTCAGGACAACTAGTGGAGCGCCGCCACAGGAGACCGCGCTAAATCCCCGCTTCCAGAAAACAGGCTTCCAGTAATACGGTTTGAGCTGCTGCGCATAGCGTCTACGAATCGCTCGGCTAGTCACCGTCTTGAGCGTGTTGCATAGCCTGGAGACAGACATCTTCGGCGCGAGGTCGAGCAGCAGGTGGATGTGGTCTCGACTGCCTAAGTCTGCTTTAGCCTCCTCCAGGCTGCCATCACATTTGAGACAAATTCCTTCAGCCAGGGCTCTGATATCGGCTTCGATAGCCTCAGTGATGACCGGATGCCGATACTTGGTTACAAAGACCACATGAATTTTGATGAGCGCAACACTGTGCGCGAATGATCGCAGCTGAGTCACCATACATCAATGCTTTTTGGGCGTTTACTTGACTGCCACTATAGTACAATTGCACCATGAAGATTAAAAAACCTGCCAAGATTATCCGCACCGACAAATGGACGCTCAACCCGACTGCTGAACAGCGTCATCTGTTCGGCGAGACGGTGGCTGTCTATCGTCGAGTGTGCCGATACTTAGTCGGCATTGTCTTGACGCACTGGCCGGAGTTAGGGGTTCTGTCGCCTGATGAGCAGATTCCCGCCGTAGAGCGGTTGATGCATTCGACGGCGAAGCGGCCCATCGTGAAGTACCCGCAACTCAATCGGGTGTTCCACAAGTTCCCAAGCTACTACCGCCGGGCGGCCATCAGCTTTGCGATAGGGCAAGTGAGCAGCTACCTGACCCGGTATCGCGACTGGCAAAGTGGCCTATCTCGCAAGCGTCGGGAGGCCAAGCCGCCTACGCTCAATGCCAATGCAGGCTGCTATCCGGCCCTCTACAAAGGTCAGTGCTACAAGTTGCAGGGCTACGATGCCGTTGCGATCAAGGTCTTCACGGGGTCTGATTGGATTTGGACAACGGTTCACATCTCAGGCCTTCGGGAACGCCATAAAGTCCCCGGCAACAGGATGTTGTCGCCGTCTCTCATCTTTAATCGCAACGCCTGCCATCTCTCAGTTCCATTTCACTGTATTCCTCCGAAACGAAAACCGGATGTGAATGTGGTGGCGGTTGACCTGGGCATCAATACTACGGCCACGGTCACCGTTGTGACGCAAGGCGGTACTGTAATCCATCGTGAGTTTATTCACCCTGGAAGAGACATAGACCGTCGCGACCAACGGCTCAAGTCCGTTTCTAGGCGGGCATCCAAGACGATGGGGAAAGGGGGCAAGCTCCATAAGGGCTTTTGTGCCCATACCTATCGCAAATGCCGGAACATCAACACCCAGATTGGCCATATCGTTTCCAAGCGAATCGTTCAGATTGCCAGCCAGTTCAACTCCGAGGCGATTGTCTTCGAGCACCTGAAAGGCTGGAAGGCCAGAGGGGGGCGGAAGCGCTCACCCCTGCGGCAACGCTTTCATGGTTGGCTCAAGGCCAAGATCCGCGACTACACCGAAATGAAGTGGCGAGAGGCAGGCGGCAAAGTCATTGATGTCGTGGCCGCCTACACCTCGAAGCTGGCCTACGATGGTTCTGGCCTCGTGAAGCGAAACTTGAAAAACTATGCTCTGGCAACCTTCCCAAATGGTCGGCAGTACCAAGCTGACCTCAACGGGAGTCAAAATATCGCGGCCAGGGGTATTCTTAAGCTCACGCGCCGAAAGGATCGTGAGGACCGTTCTAGCAAAAGTTCTAGACGGTCGCCTCGAAGCTGGGCTTGTCTGTGTGATCTCTGGACTCTGGATAGCCTGAGATTAGCATAGGACACCCCCACCTCGGCTCCGCCAGGTGGGGAGAGCTTCATTTGATAGAAACCATCGATAGAGCATTCGCCCATGAAGGCGAGAAACTTCATGGATCAACTCATCGGTATTCGCCAGCAAACACTCACGGATAAGGTGACCGAAATCGAAGGGGCTAAGTATCTCAAACTCACGAGGCGAGGCACATTTTGTCCATAGTTCATGCTATCGAGGGGCTAACCCACTTTCGATGACTTACCGAAGCAAGGGGGGGCTCTGGTTTTATTGCCAGGGCATTCTAAGAAGTATCAAGTGATCGGTCGTCTTCCCCCGCCATCGCCATACTTCGCTCGAGGATGCGATGGATAGGGAGCATCAATGAATCAGCAAATGACACTGGTTACCTTTCTGACGCGAGAGTTAGGGGTCCCAGCCAAAGCGATCGCGCTGGGGTTGAAGAAATCAGCTGCGACACCGAATCTGTTGCCAGTGGTGCTTTGGCAGTATGGGTTTGTGACCATACATCAGCTCAACCAGATCTTTGATTGGCTCGAAGTGAGAGCTCATTAGACAAGACGCTGAGAGTGCTTATTGCAATGGATATCCTTACGATGCCCTAGATGAGGAGCAATCTAATGGCCAATGAAGACCAAAGCTCAAGTCAAGCCGGTTTAGCCTTAAGCATCGCCACTTCCACAGCAGAAGAAGTGGGTCTGCACTTCGTCGATGGAGGTGGCTTTGTCGATCCTCGGCTGCCAAAAGGAACGGCATGGGTGTATGAAATCAGTGGCACCGCTCTGGACCTTAAATGGACGCTGAAAATACGTCCCGACTGGGGAACAGAAGAAGACGTGACCAAAGTATTGATTTTCGATACTTCACAGGTAGAGCTTTTCAAGGCGACTCTGGAAGCCATGATGAGAATGAACCGATGGACACCTTGGATAGAGAGCCCTAGCGTGGGCAGAAATCGGCAAAAGAAGCCTTGATAACGCTAGAGCCCACACTTCCTTAGCACATAACCAGCTTCCTCACTACAAGAGAGAAGCTTTGGGGGAGCCACACTTCGTAAAAAGCAGTTGCGTAATGCGGCTTTTTGACTCACTCTGAGTGAGCCCTGCTTGCAGCTGAGCAGACTGAGGTCAGGATTACCCAGCTAAATTGCCTCATTTTCTGTCGTTTGATTAATCATCAATCAAACGACAAGGTAACTGAGCGTTGAGGGCCTTCTGTTTCGCGGCTCTGGCCCATCCTCCGGGAAATCCATTTGGAAACTGCCGGGAGGAAGGTAGACCATGTCGAGGGGGAGTTGCCCTGGCGAGCGCGATAGCCGGTCTTCAGTGTAGAACTGAGCGGTGCGATCGCGGTATTGGATGAGGGGCTTTTGGGTGGGGGTGGAGGGAGGCATGGAGAGTAGAGAGTGGAGGGTAGAAGGTGGGCTTACTGTGGCGACTGCAATATACTGACATCCATACTGTGCATCTGGCTAAACTTGGACTTTCTCCTCGCTCGGGCTAAGGGCTGTAATTCTGGCAAGCGTATATGGTTGGAACAAAATCGGAGCTGTTCACCTTCTCAGATTACGTTGCCTATGATGATGGCACGGATGTGCGGTATGAACTGGTCAAGGGGCAGCTGGTGGCGATGACACCTCCGACTTGGCAGCACCTGCTGATTGCCCGATATTTAGAACGATTATTTGAGGCTGAAATTCAGCGATCGCAACGGGGCTGGATAGCACTACAGGGGGCAGGCCAGCAGGTAGAAGAGGATACGGCTCGGCTCCCAGACGTGATGGTCATGCCGATCGCCAGTTTTCAAGATATGACTGCAGAAACTGCCGTTTTACAAGACGCGGCTTGCCTAGTCGTGGAAGTTGTCAGCCCTAGCTCGGTTGCTGACGATTATTTGCATAAACTAGCCGAGTATGAAGCAAAGGGGATTGCCGAATACTGGATTCTTGATCCGCTGGCCCTCGGAGCAGCTCGCTATATCGGCACACCGAAACGGCCTACCGCATCAATCTACCAATTAGTAGAGGGTGAGTACACAAAACCAAAGCAATTTCGAGGTAACGAACAAATTCAATCGGTCACCTTCCCTTCGCTACAAGTCACGGCTGAGGAGATTTTTCAAGGGAGTAAATAGGGCTTGCTGAAAAAGTATTTTCTGACGAAGTCGAGTGAACGTCAGAGTGATCGGGGATTATTGAGCTAAACACTGACAGAGGAGAGCCCTTTTCTTGGGGCTCTCCTTGGGCGGGCAACGCATCAAGAGACCCCAAAAAAAGAGCACCAACGCCCGTAGGCGTTGCTCTAGGTTCATCACCAGCAGCATTACCGCAATGCTGGTTTCAGCGGTTGCCGCCAGTTTCGCCATGACGCAGGCTAAGCCAAAGCGGCGCTTGGCCTGACCAAACTTGCCCTCCACCCCATTGCGAATGGCAGCATCCTGCCGGGCTTGAGCCGTCAAGGCCGTTTTCTCAGCAGCTTTCGGACGCCCTAACGGCGGGCCACTCAGGCGAATGCCGCGGGCCTGACACCAAGCGCGATTGTTCCGCGTGCGATAAAGCTGGTCAGCATGCACCGAAACGGGATAACAGCCGAAGCGCTGACGGTAGCGTTCCACCTGCTCAACTAGGTCGGTAGATTCGTTAAAAGCGTTCCAATCCAATCGTTCCAGCAGGGCATAGCCGGACACACAACTGAGGGCCATCTTCGCGCCGAACTCGACGGGAGTGCCGGCTTTACCGCGCACGATAGGACGGACGTGGGGTTGACTCAGCGAGACGATCCGATGGTCGATGCGGCGTTGCCGGTGCTGATACATCTGCCACTGTTGGCGATAGAGTTCGTGAATCACCAGCAACCGTCGATACCAGAAAGTCCCCAAGGCAGATAACGGCGCGCCTTGCTCTACTAACCCATCAATATGCTTCAAGTTGCGCCGCAGATATCGGAGTTGCTGCCCCACAGCTTTGCGTCGAACTCTTGCCGAGGGGCGTCGTTGCTTGGCCACTTTCAAATCAGCCCGTCGCGCCTTTTGGCGGTAGGTGCGGGGTTTCTTCAGTGGCGGCGTGGCCATAGTCTGATACAGCCGGTCCAAAATGCGTTCACTGCTGGCACGAGCCTGATGCAGTAAGTCCAAATCGGTCGGATAGCGGATATCGGCAGGCGCTACCGTGGCATCGGGCAACAAGCGTCCCTGGTGCAGACGGTCGTCAGTGTCAGCAGGGGGTTCTGACTCTTGCGACGCCATCTCCTCTGCGACCCCCTCACTGCTTTCAGGTTCCTCCTCAGCATCAGGGGGCTCCCTCTCCTCTTGCTCCTCCTGCAGCAGTGCCGCTTCGACCACTCGCTGATTCACCGCCGACAGCAACCTTCCCGAGAGCCGTTGGCGAAAGTGCGTCATCATTGAGGCATCGAAGGGGGCTTCATCGCGATACTCATGAAAGCCGAGAAAGTACTGCAGGTAGGGGTTCTCT
>JBCBJE010000087.1:0-10655 GCA_038523735.1 Cyanobacteria bacterium J06626_18
CTACTGTCCTGAACCGCCATCTCTCAGGCTACGCGCTGACTCAAAGGCTGCCTCGGCCTCCTCATTTCTTCCGAGTTCCAGTAGGGCATTGCCCAGATTCTCATAGGCAACCGCATCGTTAGGATTTAGACGAACTGCCTCGCCATGCGCCTCTGCGGCTTCTTCGTAACGCCCCTGCGCAAACAGGGATAGGCCTAAATTGTCATGGGCGATAGCGTCATTGGAATTCAGACGAATGGCTTCGCGGTGCGCTGTTTCTGATTCTTCGTAGCGTTCTTGTTCATACAAATTACTGCCCAGGTTGCCGTAGGCGATCGCATAGTCAGGATTCAGGCGAATCGCTTCCCGATAGGCGGCTTCTTCATCCTCGAAGCGCCCCTGCGCAAACAGCACCAAGCCTAAGTTATAGTGAGCGATCGCATAATCAGGCTCAAGGCGAATCGCTTCACGAATCGTGGCTTCAGCCTCATCGTACTGCTCTAAAGCCGATAGGGTATTACCGAGATTGTTATAAGCAATAGCGTACTCAGGATCCAGACGAATCGCTTCGCGATAGCTAGCTTCGGCCTCTTCAAACAGGGCTTGATCATACAGGCTGTTACCCAAGTTGTAATGAGCTAAAGGATCCTCAGGGTCAAGCCGCACTGCTTCCCGGTAGGCCGCTTCGGCTTCCTCAAGACGTCTCTGGTCATACAGACTGTTACCCAAATTGTAGTAAGCAATCGTGTCATTTGGGTTAAGCCGGATAGCCTCTCGATAGGCAGCTTCAGCTTCCTCAAGCCGATCTTGAGCTGCCAAGGTATTGCCCAAGTTGTTGTAGGCGATCCCATAGTCAGGGTCCAGGCGGATCGCTTCGCGGTAGCTAGCCTCCGCTTCTTGGCTACGTCCCTGAGCCGACAGCGCAAGGCCCAGATTATAGTGACCAAGGGCGTCATCAGGTACTAGGCGAATCGCGTCTCGATAAGCCTCTTCCGCCTCTTCGTAGCGTTGCTGATCGTACAGATTGCTGCCTAAGTTGTCATAGGCAACTGCATACTCAGGATCGAGACGAATTGCCTCACGATAGCTGGCTTCGGCTTCTTCAAAACGGCCTTGAGCCGACAAAGTCAGTCCCAAGTTGTTGGAAGCTATTGCACCATTCGGGACCAAACGCAGCGCTTCACGGTAGGTGGCTTCGGCTTCTTCAAAACGGCCCTGATCGTACAAGCTATTCCCCAGGTTGTTGTACGCAACGCCATCTTCAGGGTCCAGACGCACCGCCTCACGATGGGCCGTTTCGGCCTCTTCGTAGCGCCCCTGGGAAGATAGCGCTAACCCTAAATTATCGTGGGCAATGGCATCGTCCGGGTTAATTTCGATGATTTGCCGCCAGATGGCTTCGGCTTCGGCGTAATCACCGACAGACTGGGCAGCATTTCCTTGGTTGTAGAGTTCCTCAACACTCTGAGCCTGCACCAGAGCGGGTGCAGCCATAACAGCCGTAAGGCCAAGACCAACAGCAAACAGGGGGCGCATGGACACTGTAAAGAAATCCTCGTATGACTCTCTCTGTTCTAGCCAATCATCTGCTCTCTATCCAACCCATGCAAGGGGGAGTAGGAGGGTAGAAGGGTGAAAGGGTAGAAGGGTGAAAGGGAAAAGCGATCACCGGACTATATTGTAAAAACGCGACATGTTGCGTCTCACCGTTCGGCTGACACTTATAACGAAGTCCCATCACTCAACCTAGCGGGCAGCCGCTACTGCTTCTACACCCATTCACCCATCCACCTATCTACCCGACCACTCATCCACTTTTCTGCCTTGCTAGACCGAAATCTTAGAAGCCCACTCCTGAATGAAGGCGATCGCAGTTTCTAGCCAGGTGCACCCTACAAAGTTACAGATTTCGATGGTTGCTAGCAGCATAACGGTGTTCATAGCCAATTCTCCTAAACGTCTAGCTACAGATACTGACCGAGCCTGCTCTACTCAGATAAAGACTTATGAAGATCAGGTGAAATTGCTGAACGTCTATCAGAAGGCTATTCCATGCCTATTAACGAACTTACTCCATGGGTAACTGTTTTAAGCCGGGAAACTCCAATTGGTTAGGAAATCAGAAGCCAGAATTCAATGCTCTTCTGAATTCTCGTTCCTTAGATTCTGTTACCACCCCAATTTTCCGCTTTAAGTTGATGCCCTACTGCACCACCCCGAAGTAAGTCAGGACTAGCAGTTCGGTGCCTGTATTGCGTACTTCGTGAGTTTCTCCTGGCGCAACAGCTATGCAAACCCCGGGAGTCAAAGCGTGGGGTTTGCCATCAATGGTCATCGTGCCCTCACCCAACTGGACAAAAAAGACCTCATGCATGTCGGTATGGGCATGGGCATCGGCCACTTGACCAGGTTCAAACTGGGCTTGAGCGAACTGAATGAGATGGGGCAGGTCACCCTTTTGCAACATCACCTGCTTTCGAATCGCAGCGTTGTGGGAGACGCTTTGTTCAGGGATAGCATTGAGGGAAACTCGTTTCATAAGCCTTATGATTTCTGCTATTCACCACGTTGCCATCATTTGCAGCGACTATGGTCGCTCCAAGCACTTCTACACGCAAATTTTAGGCTTTGAGGTGCTGCACGAAACCTACCGCCGGGAGCGCAGCTCCTACAAACTCGATCTGCGGGTCAGCGATCGCGACATTATTGAGCTATTCTCCTTTCCCGACCCACCCCTTCGCCCCAGCTACCCAGAAGCCCGTGGCCTGCGCCATCTCGCCTTCGCTGTCGAAAACCTCAATGCCCAAGTTGAATATCTCGCCACCCACGGCATCAAAACCGAACCTATTCGCATCGACGAAATTACCGGACAGCAGTTTACCTTTTTCCAAGACCCTGACGGGTTGCCACTGGAGCTTTATGAGTGTGGGGAGTAGGGGAGTGGGAGAGTGGGAGAGTATGGATTTTTCGTCGAAAAATCGCTCTTGCAGAAATACCTTAGCGTCGCCAAAATTTCATCACCCCATCACCCTACTCCGTCTCTCCCTCCGACGGATGCTGCGGCACGCCGGGACCGATGATGAGGTGATCGCGGCCTTCGATGAGCACACCGTTGACGACGCGATCGGGATTATTGATGGTGGTGATAGTGAAGTCCTCTGTCTGAAGTGACTGAATACGAATCGTTCGGCTGCCGGTATCGGTCAGTATGACGGCGGGGCTAGTAGTTGTAGAACTCGATGAACTATTAGTTGTGATAGTCGAGGATGTAGGCGATCGCGAAGAGGTACCACGAGCAGGACCTACAATCTGGTAAGTCGTAACCTCAGACCTAGAGTCTTCACGGATGACAGCAGACGCTTCTGGCTGAGTTGCGGTATCCTCCGATGTCGAGCTGCCTTGGCAAAGATGATCTAAATTGACCACCTGCCCAGCCGAGTTGACAAAGTAGCAAACATCTTGGGCGTCACTGGGGGCTTGCCAAGCCAGGGCACTTACGACAAGACAAAGACTGCTCGGGATCAGAAGACGATATCTCATAGCCATTGCCGCCAGGATTTGGATAATTCCACCCTAACAAATTGATATTGGAATTCAGAATTCGGAGTTCGGAATTCTTTCTGTTCCCTGTTCCCTATTCCCTGAGCCAAATCGTCCTAAAACTCAAACGTCGGATGAACAAACTGATACCCCGTGCGTTTCAGTTTGGCATTAGAAACCCGAACGTTATAAGGTCGCTCGCTCGGCTTCGTCTCATCCCACCGCACCGGGTCGAGCTGGTAGCGATCGCACACCGTTGTGATCAGTTCTCTGACAGTAGGCACTTCATCGTGTACCACGTTGTAAATACCCGAGAGTCCATTTTCACGCACCCAATCAGTTGCTCCCACAATGTCATGTAAATGCACCCAATTGCTGCCTTCGTCACCTTTGCCAGGGCGGACAGTCCCAGCAAGACGGCTGTAGATTTTCTCCAAAGTTCTTCCAGGACCATAAATTCCCCCCAGCCGCAAGACACAAACCCGACGGTTGGGAGTATAAGTTGCCAACAGTGTTTGTTCAGCTGCTGCAATAGTCTTGCCTCTTTCAGTTGCAGGCATCGCAGGCATCTCTTCGGTAACCCACGCACCTTGATGCTGCCCATAGACTGAACAGGTACTCGTGTAGATGATCTGCTCAACATCCGTGTCAGGAAGCACTTGGGCCAGAGTTTGAGCGGTTCCTACATGCGTATCGACATACTCCTCGGGCTCTTTGGGACTCACACACACCATCACAATTTGCCGTCCAGCTAACGCCAACCGGAGCCTTTCAGCATCAGTGCCCCGTAAGACTTCGACGCGATCAGCCACGGTCATTAGTTCACTCATGCGATCAGCACGAGTGGTGGTTGCCAATATGTTGGCCCCTCCATCTCGCCAATGCTGGGCGATCGCAGTGCCCACATAGCCACAACCAATAATGACGACTTTCATCGTAGACCTTCCTGATTGAACAATGCTGAGGTCAGTCAGTCTCCGTTCGTGTCGGCATCGTTGACTACATGAGCTTTATAAGAACCCGCACCTGTGGACACCAGAATTCGATAGAAGAACCGCACCCTCGTCCTAATGCTACACTCCTCAAAGCATTACCAGCCCCGCCCGAATCCCAACCGTCACCGCCTCGGTACGACTAGAGACACCTAGCTTTGAGAGGATAGCGCTGATGTGAAACTTGACGGTATGTTCTGAAATAGCCAGTGTGCTGGCAATCGCTTTATTGCTGAGTCCGGCTGCTAGCTGGTTGAGAACTTCGATTTCGCGAGGGGTAAGGGATTCTAGGAGTGGCTCGGGAAGCCCATCGGTTGGGATTGAAGAACCGGTAGCAAAGCCTGACAATGCTTCGGTGATTTCGGGATGAAGTACAACAAGACCCGTTGAGAGGGTGGCGATCGCATCTCGCAGGGCATCTGCTGCAGTCGTCAGGGGGAGCATGCTGATGCGTCCGGTGCTGATGAGTTGCAAAAGGGTGCCAGGGCTTGCTGCATCGATTCCCCAAACGTCTACCAACAACAGCATGGATACGCTCTCTGCCAAGGGCCATTCAATCGTTAGCTGCAATAGATCGCTGACAATTGTCTGGGTCAGTATCGGTAGTTCGACAATAGCAAGATCAACAGTTTGAGTCTGTAGCCAGGTCATTAGGGTAGGTAGACTGCTGACCTGATCAATTATTTGGGTCGAGGGGAGGGTTGCGATCGCGGCTAGCCCTGCCCGTGTTACAGAATTCTCAGCACAAATGACAACGCGGGTCATACCTCAACGCTCACCCACGGTCACCAACACGGTTTGAATTTGCCCTCCCCGCAGCAGCTTAATTTGGAAATCCTGACCGACACTCTGGGGTCCGAGCAGCATTTGCACCTGCTGCACCGATTCCACCAGATCTTCATTGATGGCGATCATGACATCACCTAGCAAAATCCCGGCCTGATCAGCGGCTCGTCCTGTCTCGACACTCACCACAATAATGCCTGCCTTATTCGCGAGGTCATGCTGCTGTCGAACGGACTCTGGTAAAGGTACCGCCTGCATTCCTAAACCGAGATAGCCCCGCGCGATTTTACCCCGCTGCTGTAGCTGTTCCACCACGGTATGGACTGTCGTTGCGGGAATAGTCAATATCCGGCGGCGGGGACCAAACGTATTAAATCCTACGACCTGCCCCCCGGCATCAATCAGCGGGCAACCGGCACTACCGCGATATAGAGTAAGCGTCACCTCAATGTATTGGTCGAGCTGACCACCACTTTGGCTGCGCCAGGGGCCACTAATTTGGCTCACCATGCCTAAGCTTGTGAACACACCCCGCCGAGCCGAGCGGCCCACGGTAGCAACCAGTTGCCCTAGAGCCAGCTTTTGACTGTCGCCGACAGCGGCAACGGGTAAATTGGAGCCCTCCGGCAGCGAAAGAACAGCCACATCTGTGGCCGGATCACTGCCCAAAAGCTCCGTTGCGACAGTCTGACCATCAGCCAGTTCCAACGTCAGCGTGTCGCCAGGATTAAGGGCTTCACAGGAGGTCACAATCAGCCCCTGGCGCCAGTGAATGCCACTGCCAGATGAGCGGCGACCTTTAACCGCTACGACGGAGGCACTGGTTTGAGTAATCAGCGTAGACAAATCATTAGAGAGGGCTTGTAGAGATATCGTCATGGGATGAGATAGGGTTGCGTTGACCCCTGCATTATTGCCGCGAGTTATCTGCCCTCACATCGCCAATACGAGTAGGAAATCAACCTGCCTGTTTGTCTAGGATCAAACAGGCCCTCAGAAAAAGGAAATATCGCTTTCAGTTGTTCGGAGTTGGGCTTCTCCCGACTTGGTCAAACGATCAACTGGATGCTGTGGGCGTGGGGGTTGAAATATCAAGCAGTAAGCCGTTGGGATCGGTAATGAGCATGCGTCGCTGGCCATAGAATTCATCTTTGGGCGGCTGCAGCACCTCCAGGTTTAGCAACTGGGCCGTGGCAAACACCGCATCTACATCGTCCACGACTAGCGTAAGGTAAGTCCCCTGAGGCGTCGCCTGGAATGCAGGGGGTATCAACTCACTATCTTGCTGAATAAAACCCAGTTCTAGTTTGGGATTGGCGGGTGAGGCAACCTGTACATACCAATCGCTGTCGAAGGCAATCTCAAATCCCAACAAGTTCACATAAAAGTCGCGACTTGCGGCCAGCTTTTGCGAACAAATATTAGGAATCAGACGCGCGATCGCTACCATCTCAAGCCGACAACATATAGTGCAAATGCATTATAGCTCCATTGCGAGCATAGGCAAGCAGAATGACAGGGTCCTTTAAGTTAGGGCAATGTCTGGGCTAAGAGTGCCTGCTTTGCCGCATCAATTTGTTGCCAGTCATCCAGCAAAATACCACCGGTATCGTCACTATTGGGATTCCAACTCCAGTAGGCGTAGCTGAGGTCGTGCTCATTAATGTAGTCGACCAATTGACGCTGCCAAATACCTTCAGGAGATTGGTCATTGGTTTGGCGTCCGCCAAATTCGCCGATCAGGACCGGGGCAATATTTTCGGTGACCAGATAATTGAAACCAACGTCCCAGCGATCGCGCAAATTTTCAGGAAACGTATCCTCAGAAAACCAGGGCTGATCGAACACGCCAGGGCCATACTCGTGAGGTGAATACACCAGCTTATTAGGTACAGAAAGTCGAACGGGATAACGTCTTGCCCCTTCTAAGTTGCCGCCCTGCCAATGAATTTCTAGCTGTTGATCCGGTACATTTTGCTCTACGCCCTGCACCAGAATGAGCCAGTCAGGATTAATGGCTAAAATGGCATTGCCAGCGCGTTCTGCCGCCCAGCGCCAATCGGTTTTGAAGTCATATGTTCCCCAGCTTGCTGGTCCATGGGGCTCATTTTTAAGATCAGCACCGAAGATATTTGCCTGATCGCGATAGTGTTCTGCTAGCAGTTTCCAAGTATTAATCCAGTCAGCTTCACTATAGTCTTCGTCGTACCAAAGTTCGGGAATTACCTGGTCATTGAGCTGGTGGCAATCGAGCAGAATCAAAAGCCCCTGCCGTGCGGCTTCTTGAACGATGATATCTAACACTTCTAGCGGTGTTTTTGCCTGTAAATCGGTATTCTCACCAATGGAAAAGTCTATGCCGCTGACTTCTTCAGACTGTAAAGCTGCCACCGAGAAGGGCATACGAATGGAGTTATAGCCCAGACTTTTGATCTGAGCCAGCATGTCTTTATAGTCACGTGCCCAAAGACCATGCGGAGCGTGTGTAGATGTCTCCATGCCAAACCAGTTTACACCGCGCAGCAACACAGGATTCCCGTCTGCATCCACAATCTGCGCGCCCTGAGTGGAGAGCGGGAGGGGGGGGAGTCCATAAGCATCAGCCGCGATCGCACCATGAGGCAATCCCCCTAACGCCAGCAAAAAAGCAGCGGCTGCGCCTAAAATTGCATAAATTAAAAAGCATTTTAGTTGCCGATAAAGCATAGTTCTTAAAAAGTGAAGTTGAACGTATTTATTTTGAATTTATGATAGCAATTTCAAAGTGAATTAAGGACAATTAGCATCTAAACTAGCATTCCGATACTTAGCGGCATGTCAATATCTAATGTTGACAAAAAAGACGGTTCTCTTTTTGAAAAGTTGCCGGATATGTCAATAGATTATTGAAATCTTTAAAAGATAAAAGCGCCTTCAACATTCGGCCTTGGCAGAGACTGACCTAATTATGTCCAGACCATTAGATGATTGAATTTCTCATATGCTACAACCCACACAAGACTGGACTAAAGCCTCTCATTCAGTCAGAAACTTGCGGTCAGCCGGAAGGCTAAACCATCGTCGCCCAAAACTTGTGCAGCTCTGGGTCATATTGCTTCTGCTTGGAACATTTGGCGCCGCGGGTTGTCGAGGAACAGAACCGCCTGCGAGCTTAGCGTCGCCGCCGGCACTTTCAGAAGCCGAAGCGCAATCCATTTTGGCTGAAAGCTGGCAGGCTTACCAGCAACGCTTCATTCAAGGGGACGGTCGGGTAATTGATTTTGAAGCGGGCGATCGCACCGTTTCGGAGGGGCAAGCCTACGCCATGTTACGGGCAGTGCTGATTGATGATCCGGACACTTTTGAGCGGACTTTGAACTGGGCTGAAAGCAACCTCCGGCAACGCCGGCCTGATGGCCAGGTCAGCAGTCAATTGTGGGCCTGGAAATGGGGCCAACAAGAAACCGGTGAGTGGGGCGTGATTGACGCTAATTTTGCCAGTGATGCCGACATTGATACAGCCTTTGCCCTGATTTTGGCGGCTCGTCGCTGGCAGCGGTCTGATTATTTGGAACTGGCACGGGCAAAGCTAGCCGAACTTTGGGCCGAATCCACTGTGGAAGTAAAGGGGCGACGCTATCTTCTGCCAGGACCTGCCGTTGCCTTTCAAACCGACACGCATGTTTACCTCAATCCGTCCTATTTAGCTCCTTATGCGTTTCGCGTCTTTGCTGAGGTGGATCGCGATCGCGACTGGATGCAATTGGTGGACAGCAGCTATCGCATGCTCGAAAAGTCAGCGGACCTATCGGACCTGAAGTTACCGGGCGACTGGGTAGCACTCAATATCGACTCCGGTAGGTTTGAACCGATTCCCGCTAGCAGCGATAGCGATTTGAAAAACCAGTACGGGTTTGACGCCTATCGTGTGTGGTGGCGCATTGCCTGGGATGAGGCTTTGTTCGACGCGCGTCCAGCCCGGAAATATCTGCGCGACCATATGCGACCTTTACAGGAAATGTGGTTGGCGGATCAGATGATTCCAGCCGAGTTTGACTTGGCTGGTCAGCCCCTAGTGGAATATGACACGATCGCCCAGTACGCCATGCTTTACATCGGGTGGCAGGTGATCAATCCAGCGATCGCCGCGGATGTTTATCAGCGTAAAATCACGCCGCAGTATCAGGCAGGTATTTGGGATAACGAGTCGGCTTATTACAGCCAAAATCTGGTTTGGTTCGCTCTATTCCCTACAGCGGAAGTGCAAACCTTGCTACAGGCACCGTAACAGCAACTATCCCAACGCCAGCTGATCAAGATTCGCACCATCTAAAATCGCGTTTGTTAGATCTACCCCTTGTAAAGAACTGCGTGTCAGGGTGGCGTTCCGCAGATCAGTGTCTTGTAGGTTCGCGCCCCATAACGTTGCCTGTGACAGGTTGCTGCCGTTCAAGTCGGCCTTGGCTAGATTTGCGCCCCATAGATCAGCTCCAGCCAAATTGGCTCCCATCAGGACTGCGCCGCTCAGGTCGGCGCCTGCCAGACAGGCTCCACTCAAATCAGCGTACCAGAGGCAAGCTCCAGGACCGACCCACAGCATCCCCGCCAACTGCGGGTCAAAACTCTTAGGAAACCGTGTCGTTGCGTCGTACAAAGCCTGCTGTAAGTTCGTTTCTTGCAGCTTAGCCCCTGTAAGATTCGCACCCATGAGGTTTGCCTTCAGCAAACGAGTATGGCTCAAATCCACCCGCGACAAGTCTGCGTCCTTAAGGTTCGCCTCACTCAAATTGGCTTCCGACAGATTGGCCCGCTGCAGGTTTGTGCTAACCAAATGGGCCTGTCTCAGCGAAGCTCCAAAAAGGCTAGCTGACTGCATTTGAGCATTACTCAAGGTGGCTCCAGAGAGATCGGCCCCTTCCAGTCGGGCGTTGCTGAGCTGAGCATTCGCTAGATTTGTCAACGGACCGATGTAGTAAGCTTGCGATTGCCAGGGCCCGACTTCAGCAGGAAGCTGGGTAGCACCGTCATAGATCGCAGCTCGAAAAATTGTCTCGCTGATTTTAGCAGCCGTCAGGTTAGCTCCACGCAAATTGGTCTTGGTGAGGTCAGCTCGGCTCAAGTCAGCGTTCTCTAACACCGCATCGCGGAGATCAGCTCCCAACAAGAGCGTCTCCTTAAACGCTGAATTGCTGAGATTTGCTCGCCAGAAATTGGCACCGCGAAGATCGCAGTTGCTGAAGTCAAATTCGTTGAGGGCTAAATTGCAAAAATTTCTGTAGCCTGCTCGGTATTGGGGCCAAAATTCTTCGGCATTCATGGCGTTTCATTCAAAGGGTTATCCACTGCGACGATTGATACCTGAGTGATGCACTTCTGATA
>JBCBJE010000088.1:0-10650 GCA_038523735.1 Cyanobacteria bacterium J06626_18
CAAGAACCAAGAACCAAGAACCAAGAACCAAGAACCAAGAACCAAAAACCAAGAACCAATCAAAGGAGATGACTAAAGACGATGGCTGAATTGTTAACCGCCTGTCGGTTTTATTTTGAGGCCGATGGCATTGCTGAAAAGTTAGTACTTGAGGTGGCGGGTCTTTCGGTGGAGTCGCCAGTAGCTGGCGATGGGGGGGTGCATGGCTCTGGCAAGAGCGGCGTCCGGATTCGTCAAGCAACCCCGACCGTCGAGAAATTTTCCAACGTGACGGTGAAGATGGTGGCGACGACCGATAAGGATCTCTATCTCTGGTACAAGGACTGCAACACCAATGATGGGGGATCCTCGCAATGGACGGGGAATCGTAAAGCCTCTTCTGTTAGCGCTTATGACCAGTCCGGCAATATGCAGGCGCGCTGGGAGCTGGTGAATTCATATCCCTGCAAGTATGAAGGCCCCAGTTTTACGGCTGGCGACAACAACATGGCCAACGAAACGTTGGAGTTAGTGCATGAGGGGATTGAGCGAGTCCAATGACGACGGCCACTGGGGATTTCTCGGAACTGCTTTTAGCGAGTCGGTTTTATCTCCGGCTGGAGCTTCAGATTGGGGGGGGCGATGCAACCGTTGATGCGGTGTTTCTGGCCTGCCAGCGCTTTCAGCGATCGCAAAAAGCGATCGCCATTGTCGAAGTCACCGCCAACCAGTGGGCCAAAGCCAAATATGGCCAGCTCGTAACGACTAAAATTCCGAGTCACGCAGCAACGGACAATTTGGTTTTGAAGCGCGGCTTAACGAATTCAATGACGTTGTGGAATTGGTTTACCAAGGTGGAATCGGGCCAGTGGAAGGACCATGAAGCCGAGGGAGCCCTGAGTATTTACGACCAGGCAGGCAGTGAACAGGCTCGCTACGACTTCCAAGGGGCTTGGCCGATGCGGTACAGCACCTCTGAGGTCAACGCTAAGAGTACCGAGGTCGCGATCGAGGAGTTGGAGTTAGCCGTATCCGCGTTTACCCGCGCGCAGTAGGGGCGAGGCCTTTGGGAATGATTTCGGCTTTGACTATCCCCATGGAGGCCAAATGCCGCGCCCCTACAAGCGTCGCGGCAGATAGCAAAGAGAGCAGATTTAGGAAATGAAATACGTGCTGGAAGCTAAACGGTCTCACTATGTTTCAAACGGAATTTGACTTTACCCTCCCCAAGGGCTACGCCGATGGTGAAGGCAATCTTCACCGCAAAGGGGTGATGCGTCTGGCTAAGGCGATGGATGAGATTGTTCCTCTCCAAGATCCCCGCGTAAAAAGCAATCCAGCCTATGCGACGGTGCTGATTTTGGCGCGGGTGGTGGTGCGTTTGGGGGCTTTGGAGTCCGTGAGCCCGCGCGTGATTGAAAACCTGTATGCCGCCGATCTGAACTATCTCTATGACCTTTATCGCCAGCTTAATGATTTAGAGCCCTTACAGATTGAGAACGGGCAAGCGGCGATCGCACCTTCCACCAACCCGACTACATGAACTGAGGAGACCCTGCTGTGAGGCTTCCCGACTTTGTTAATCAAATACGTCGCAAGTTCAGCGAAGTCACGAACTTAGTCAAGCACCCTGACCAGGTCATTTACCGTCAGGGGCGCCGAGTGGCTCTGCAAAAGTATGAGCAACTATCGCTGCCAGGGAATGGTGAGAAAAAAGTGGACGCGGCAGCTAAAGAAAATGGGCGATCGCACCCCGCTATGACAGTGCTCACCCGCTCAAGATCAGCAGCAGCCACTCAGCCTCGATCAATAGCAGCGCCTGTTGCTCTAGCGCCCACGCCGCCATCCGCGTCAGTCGATCCAGCTGAGTTAGCCGAGCCGGAGGGTTCTCGCTTACAACCGGGTAATGTGCTGACACGGGGCTGGGTAGGACGATACGTCATTGGTACGTGCCTCCAGGATGATGGCTGGATGCGTCTCTATGAAGGGATTCAAGAGAATAGCAGCGAACCCGTTTGGATTTATGAATATCGCTTAAGTGAGACCGTGTTTAATGGCCGCGATCGACAATCCCGCCGCACTGCCTTCAAGCAAGTAATTGATCGCAATTCTCGCTTGGGCGAGGGATCAGACTTCCGAATTTTGAAGCTCCGGGATGTGGTTACCGCCGCCCAACAGCCCTGCTACCTGATTACCCAAAGCCTGCCGGGAGGGCACTGCTTATCTGAGTGCTTGGCCAGTCGCGGTTACCCCTTTGCGCCTGAGCAGGTGCGTGAGTTTCTGCGTCAGGTGCTGCAATCGCTGCAATATTTGCAGGCTTACCAAGTCCACTGGCCACAGGGTTCATCCCAGATGGGGCTACCCCATGGCCATCTGAATTTAGAGAGCGTGTGGATACGCTTTGCGGAGACTCGATCCCCCGGCCAAGCCGATACTTTTTTTGTCTACCTGTCACGTTTAGCGCTATGGGAGCACTTATTTTATACAGGTGATCCGCCGCTTCAAGAAATCGCGCAAACATCCCAGGCATTAGGCACGATCGCGGATGATCTCAGCGACTTGGGGGGCATGGCCTTCATCCTGTTGACGGGCAATTCCCAGCAGGACCCCACCGATTTACAGGCATGGCCAGACGATCCGCAGGTGCGATCGCTCTATCCCTTCATTTGTCGCCTGATGGGGCAAGGTCCAGAGGAACCCTTCAGAAGTCCGGATACGGCGATCGTAGCCCTTAAAACCCTGCTCTCAACCCTCGTGCTGCCCGTCGAGCATGAGGCACCCGACGTAGCCGAATCAGAGGTCGCGGCTTCTCCTGAGCGCCGGTTGGGAGTTTGGCCTTGGCTGCTAGCAGGTCTTGCACTGCTGGGTTCTGGCCTCCTGCTATGGCGACTCATAAGTGGCAGAACCCCCATCCTTGGCCACACCTGTGATGAATCGAATGAATGTGTGCTGCAACTGGGCTCCTTAGCGAACACTGGGATCATTGCCTATCAGTTTGAACCCGGCAGCTATTGGGCCGATATTTTCTCGCGTTCGCTTGCCAGTCCGGCCATGAGAGCTAGCTCTTTTCTATTGGAGGAGAGTCTGGAAAGACGGGCTAAGGCCCCTTCGTCAACGCTGGTAAGGGCTGCAACGGCCCCCCGCGATCGTGCCGCTTTGCTTGAACAAATTCAACAGGGACAGGTGCAGGCTGGCTTTATTCGGGGGCGTCAGGCGTTACCAGAGGGGGTGGGCGCGACCACAGTGGGCTATGACGGGATTGCCATTTTTGTGATTCATAGCGATGCTCACCGCGATCGCAACATCCCGAAGCTCCTCGATGGCCAAATTACGAAGGAAGATTTGCAAAAGCTGTTTACCCAGCAGACAACCGTCATCGGTGAGGATGAGCTTCCCATCAAGCTCTATCTTCCTCAAGGCTACGCCGACTCGGCCAAGGACGCGGCAGCAACTATTCAACTCTTTCGCGAACTGGTGTTTGAGAATCCCAGTGACCAAGCTCAGTTTGACGCAGCACAGCGTCAGGTGATGCAATCCATTCGGGATCTAGATGGACCGCCAGACAGTATCTATGCTCATATGCTGGATGATTTTGAAATTCAAGCAGCGAACCCGGACGGGGAAACCAGCGCACAGCCAACTATCGGCATCGGATTTGATCGCATCAGCCGTCTGAAGGGTCAGTGTTCGGTCTATCCGTTAGCCCTGACGGATGATGGCAAAACTTATCCCGTCTTCGTCGGAACTGAGGGCACCCCCATCGACCTGAACACTGATTTGTGTGGCGATAAAGGCACGTACTGGGTGAACCCCAAAATCTTCGAGGCACCCGGCAACCCTCTAAATGAGCGCGATCTGGATAGAGACGACCCAGACGAGGTGCCTTATCCCTTGGGCTATACGATGGCCGTGGCTCACCCTGAGGACTGCGCGGTCAGCACCCCAGATACAGACTGCCAAACTCCCGGCGAGTCCTTAGCCCAGCAACTATTGAGCTTGGAAGGTCAGTATCTTCTCAGCGAAGTGGGGTTAGTTCCGGTTAAGCCGATGGATCTGATTCGTCATTTTTTGTGGAGCGGCAACCATGTCAATGAGTAATCAACCCGAACAGGCGGCCCTGGTACAACTAGCAACAGACGTAATGGACTCCCCCGAACTGTTGCGTAAGCTGAGCGATCGCGTCTATGCCCTCTTGCAAGCTGAGCTGCGGTATCAGCGCGATCGCTCTGGTTCCTTTTATCGGAGATTGTTATGACTCAGGATCCGCATTTCGACTATGTTACGGCCAATCGTTTCTATGTCGAAATTGACAGCGAAATTGCCGCCTCCTTTAGCGAATGCGCGGGCTTAGGTGTGACCCTTCAGGTGCAGTCCATTACCGAAGGAGGCATTAATGACCAGCAGCGCCTTTTCCTCGATGCGCCCAAGTTCGCCAATGTGACGCTGAAGCGTGGCATCACTAATAGCCTGGATTTTTGGACCTGGCTGCAAAAGATCCTCAAAAACGAAACCCAGCAGCGACGCAACGTGAGTATCTTGCTATTCAACCAGGCCGGTGAAACCATGCAGTGCTGGACGTTGATTGGGGCCATCCCCATCGGCTGGAAAGCTGACTCGCTCCAGGCGCGCTCAGAGTCAGTAGTGCTGGAAGAACTAACCCTGGCCTATGAAGGACTGAACCTGGAAGCTAACAAATCTGGCAGTGGATTTGCCCGACTATCCCAAGGACGGGATCAAAAATCGGGTTACTTCCCAGGGTCATCGTAGTTATCACTCTGGGCGGTTTGGTCAAGGAAAACAGGGAACAGGAAAATCCGTAGGGTGGCATTCGCGCAGCAGTACACCGTACCAGGGAACAGGGAAAGGGGAAATGACATTAGTAGGAAAGGCATTGTTATGACCGTCTGGGAGGATTTGCAATTAGGCCCGATGCTTGGCTGGCGGCACCTTTTACGGAGCCGAACCGCTGCTTGCGCGCGTCTACCGCTGGGTCGATTCACCCCATTCGCAGCTTCACCAACATCTGCACGTGATCCTCAGTCCTTAGCAGCTCATCTAATTGGCTTCCCCCTGCCGCCGACAGAAGCCCTGAGCGATGAAAATCCAGCTCCGGCTTCGGCGCTCACGACTGACTGGCTCACAGAACTGCCCACATCGCGTCAAGCGCTCCAAAAGCCTCCTCCGCGATCGCACCAACGGCCTCCTGCGGAGTCTGAGAAAGCTACAGCATCTGGCCCCACAGCCCCTGCCTTGCCTGAAATACCGCTGCCGATCGCTCAACGCCAGCCGCTAAAAAGTACCGAGCCCCTGGGCCAAAAGGCGGCGGCAATAACGGTACAATTGTTCCGCGATCGCGCCTCAGCCCCATCAAACCAAAACCACCAAACTACACCTCCTGATAACACTCTCCCACTGCAAGCTAAGCTATCTCCGCTTCACTCCGGTCCTGATAGCCCCCTACCTAAAACACCTGATACTCCGTCCATAGCGCACCCATCCCCCTCTGTACCGGATTCTTCAGCGTCTGAGATAGCTGAGACGAACGACCTGTCTTTAAATGATGTAAGGCCAGAGACTGACTCACAGGCGGCGACGGTGAGCTTGGATAGCGCGGTCGTCCCCCAAAGCCCCGCCGCCTTCGCGAGTCTAAGGGATGCGGGTATGGTTCAGGCGAGTTCTGATGAACTCAATATTCACGATGGGCTTCCAGGTAGTGGGGCGATCGCTCCCTCCCAAGTTGACTCAGAAACGACGCCAGAACAGCTACCCGCAGCCGCGTCCGTCTCTGAAGTTACTGATCGCGCTGCTAGCATTGACGAAACCCTCGATACGGCCAGTGTCCAGGCTCGTCCCGATGAACTTGCTGAGTGCGAAGGGGCGTCGCCCGATAGTGGGGCGCGAGTTTTCTTGCAGGCTGACTCAGAGAAGACTCCAGAGCTACCCGCAGCCCAGCCCGCACCTCAAGAAACTGACTGGGCCGCCGTCGATAAAATTCCAAGTGTGCAGGACACCTTAGAAAGTCCCTTCACACAAGCGCACACAGGTTCAACCGAAGTCGCCGCAGAATCCCTCCAATCAATCCCGCTGCCGGGAGAGATGGCCCCCCTCCAGAGGTATGCGCTGGACACCCCTGAGAGCGAACCTTCTGAGCCCAACTCACCCCAAACACCTGAGCCAGCGCCTGAGTCTGCTCCCAGCCAGTTGCCAACCATTGAACCCACTCAAGTCATCGTCCCCGCAGCAGACGCCCCTCCTTGGCAGAGGCAGATGCTGGACTTGACTAAGCGTGAGGGGCCAGCATCCCCTTCGTCTGATTTGCCTCAATCAACACTGCAGGAGTCAGTCCCCCACTCATCAGCAACCGTTGAATCAGCGTCCCCAACAATTCCTGCCAGTCCTGAGCCTGCGGACAGCGCATTTGATCCAGCCGAAAAACTTGCGTCTGCTACCGACCAGCCAACCCTTCAAAGAGCTACTGAACCGACCCCAGTACCTGAGTTACAGGCCCCAGACATCGAGGCGGAGCATGCCACAACTTCAATGCTGTCTGAGGTAAGAGACCGCGATCGCGCCGCCTCCCATCCAGAAGCCTCCCTCCCCGAACAGCCTCCCTCATCGCCAGCGCTCCCTGCCAACGCCATCCCCTTGCTACCATCCATCCAAGCTCATCTCAATTCCCAGAGTGCTGCCCAAGCCAAGCGTCTATTGCTCAATGCTCCACTGGCTACGCTAGACGCCTATCAGCTGCAACCCGCTCCCCAAGCTGATCAGCCATTGCCGTCACCGGCTTCTAATCGCCCCGAGTCTGATAAGTCGTCCGCATTGAAAGTAACCGCTCAGCCCGTGACGAACTCTCCCAAACAGGCATCCCCTCAACAGATGCGGCCTCTTCAGCTCAGAGGTATGGAGTCAGCTTCCCCTAACGCTTGGGAAAACCAATTTGAATTAGAACCCAATTTTGCCGACGCGGGCTTGGATGATTTTGTGCCGGAGGCTATCGATACTGATTTGGAAACGGCCTTGGAAGCCGCCGCCGAGTCCGATGTAGCAGCGACAGCCCCTTCCACTGAGGACTCTATAGACACCGCATCAGAGGACTCAGCAACAGCCGCAACTGATGCCGTGACCCTAACTGCAGGCAATGCTGACACCTCCGACGACGAAGCACTCCTCGATTACCTAGCGGAGTGGGTGTACGGCGAATTGCGATCGCACCTGAGCCGCAGTCAAGAAGCCCAGTATGGCACCCAATCGGCCCTCTCGCCCTGGTATCCCCAACATCCAGGATTTTTCACCCAAACCGCGCGATCGCACCCCAACTTTTCCACCCTTCGACTCCGCTCAGGGCTTGCCCTCCCCCCCAAACTCCTACAGCTCACCACCCTCGTCCGCCAGCAGGTCGAGTCCCGCCTCCGACAAAACTGGCAACGCGCGCCTGATCGATTTTGTTGATGGTTGTTTGTTGATGGTTGTTTGTTCCTAGTTTTTGGTTGTTCGTTCTTGGTTCTACCCTGCGGGAAGGGCACAGCCCTACGTTGATGGTTGGTTATCAGTTGGGTTGGGGCGAGGCATTTGGAGCTTGGAGTCTCGATGTGTGGTGAAGATGCGGGCCAAATGCCTTGCCCTTACAGATTTTGGTCCCCCATCTACCCTTCTACCCATCCACCCTGCTACCCCATCACTCCCCCACTCCCTCATCCATCCACCCTGCTACCTATCCACCCACCCCCTTCCCTTCCCTATGCAACTCATGAAAGCCCAGCTCAAAGCCAAATCCGATGGCAAAGACATCACCTTCATGTTTAACCCGAAGGAGCTCTCGTTCTCGGCAGCGATTGAAACCACCGACAATCCTGGTGCCCGGGCGACCCGTTCGGGACGGCCACGGGTGAGTTTCAGCAACTTACCCCCGCGCCAAATCGCCATCAAAGATATTTGGTTTGACACCTATGAAACGGGGAAAGACGTGGTCAAAGAGCACATGCAGGTCTTCATTGACGCCATGAAATTTAGCAAAGATAAACAGCGTCCCCCGACCTACGCCTTTATGTGGGGCAGCAACGCCTATTTCGACTATTGCTTTATTGAGCAGGTGAGCTATCGTCTCACGAAGTTTTTACCGGATGGCAAACCCGTTCGCGCTGTTGTGGATTCCCTCGTTCTCAAGGAGACCGAAAAACCCTCAGACGATGCCTCCAAGCAGAAGAAACCACAAGCTGACCCCAAAGACAACCGCCAATCCCGCGCATAAACCTGTACGGGCGAGGCATTGGGGTACACATCTGGCGATTAAACCCAAAACGCTTTCACCTCGCCCCATCATCCTTCCTCTCTCCCCCATCCCCATGCCCACCACCTACCGCGCCCTACCCATACTCAAAATCGACGGTCAAATTGCGCCTGACGACATCTTGGAAAACATCCTGCAGATTATTGTCGAAGAAAGTCTGCACAGGCCCAGTTTGTTCACGCTAGTGATTCGTAATGACTATCAATCGGGGGTAACCCAGGACGATCCGTGGCAGCGGCAAAAGCAGTTTCGGATTGGGCAAAAACTCGCCATCAGCTTTACACCGAGCGTGCAAGAAGCGGATGAGGAATCGCAAGAAGAAGCGCCGCCTGATCTGATTCAGGGCGAAATTACGGCTCTAGAAACCCAGTTTTCAGAGCAAACGCAGGCTCCCATCATCATCAAGGGGTACGACGTTTCCCATCGACTGCATCGGGGTCTGCACAACCGGTCATTTCAAAACATGACTGATAGCGATATCGTCAAAAAAGTTGCCGAAGAAGTGCAAATCGAGATGGGGCAAATCGACCCTAGTGGTGAGCCCCACGACTATTTGTTTCAAGAAAATCAAACCAACATGGCCTTTTTGCGATCGCGGGCCGCGCGTATTGGCTTTGAACTCTTTGTCCACGACCACAAACTCAACTTTCGCCGACCGCAAGTCAACGGCGATCCCCTCAAACTCACCTGGTTGAAGGATGTTCGGAGTTTTCACGTGCGTGTCACCAGTACTGAGCAGGTACAGTCTGTTGAAGTACGCGGCTGGGACTATGCTACCAAGACACCCATTGTCGCCACCGCTCAACGTGAACAGGTGCTGACCGAAACCGATCAGGCCACCACTGGCAGTGAGACCAGCACCTTATTTGAAGGCATGCGAGAGGCTCCCAAACTGATCGTGTGCGATCGCCCCATGTTTAAGCGCAAAGAAGCGGACGCTATGGCCCAAGCCCTGTGCGATGAACTAGGCGGTGAGTCCGTCATCGCCGATGCTAGAGCGGAGGGCAATCCTGAGATTCGCCCTGGTTTACAGGTGGAGTTAGAGGAGCTCGGCCCCTACACCGGCAAATACTACGTCACCGAAACCCGCCACATTTACGCCGAGCGGACGTACGAGACTGAATTTTCAGTCCGCGGCTTGCGGGGCAGCGATTTCCTCACCCTTCTGGCCCTGCAAACACCCACAAAGCCAGGTCAAACACCCCTGGTGGGCATCGTCACCGACAACGAAGACCCTGAAGGCATGGGGCGGGTCAAAGTCAAATTCCCCACCCTCACCGAAGACCACAACAGCAACTGGGCCCGAATTGTCAGCATGGGAGCTGCCAACGGTCGCGGCTTTGACTGCCTGCCCGAAATTGATGACGAAGTTTTAGTCGCCTTTGAACACGGGGACATCCACCGCCCCTACGTGATAGGCGGCGTTTGGAATGGGGAAGATGCTCCCCCCAATTCCCCCAGCAAGAATGTGCAAAACGGCAAGGTTCGGCTGCGAACGTTTCAAACTCGCACTGGGCACAAGATTCAATTCATCGAAGAAGACAAAGATACCAAAGCTGGCATCTGTGTCGAAACAACAGGTGGCCATGTGTTTCGCCTGAATGACTCGGAACAGGACATCACGGTGAATTCAACTGGCAACATCCACATCCAAGCAAAAGGTGAAGTATTCATCCAAGGTCGTCTGATCAAGCTGAATTGAGTCCGCGCTGAATTGTGAATTGACAAACCGTTATGAGGAATCATTGCTATGCCTGGTCCACCCGCTGCTCGTATCTTTGACGCTACGGCCCACGGCGATCCGCTCAAACCCGGTCCCGCTAGTCCGAATGTTTACATTGGCGGGAAAAAAGCCTGGAGAGCACTCGACCCAGCCGCCGCCAAGCAACTCTTGGATCTGGCCAAAAAAGCGACAGAAAGCGTCACCAAAGCCGGAAACGCTGTCACTGAGGCTGATCGCACCAAACACCTGGACGATTTGGAAGACACAGCCAAAGCCATGGCCAAAATTATGGCCTCAGCCGATCAACACGCTTGCACCGTGGTCAAAGTTTTGATTCCTGACGGCAATGGCGTGGTGGTTAAAGGTAGCTCAAGTGTTTTGATTAATGGCTTACCCGCATGCCGAGTAGGCGACCCGATTCAAGAAGTTACCAGCGTTAACAGCATTGTGGCAGGAGAACCCACAGTCTTGATTGGTGGATGAGGGCGTGGAGGCGTGAGGGGGGAGAGGGAGAGAGGGAGTGATGGGGTAGGAGGGTGGATGGGTAGAAGGGTAGATGGGGGACCAAAATCTGTAAGGGCAAGGCATTTGGCCCGCATCTTCACCACACATCGAGACTCCAAGCTCCAAATGCCTCGCCCCAACCCAACTGATAACC
>JBCBJE010000089.1:0-10599 GCA_038523735.1 Cyanobacteria bacterium J06626_18
ATTTCATCGGCTTATTTTGGCATGGCGAGCCCCACCGCGATTCAGGAAGCGGGTGCAGACTACGGCACTCCCTCAGGGGCAGCTGTGGGAACTGGTCCCTTCGTGTTTGAAGAGTGGCGAAGCGGCGATCGCATCACGCTCTCCAAGTTCGAGGGCTATTGGGAAGACGGGCTACCAGCTACCGACGAATTGGTGATTAGCTTCGTCGAAGATCCCGCCGCTCGTTTAGCTCAACTCCGAGCTGGCACACTGGACTTCACCGTTGACCTCACCCCCGACCAGCTAGCTGAAATTGAGTCGGATCCAAACTTGGAAGCGGTTTTTCGCCCCTCGTTTAACGTCGGCTATCTAGCTCTCAACCCTAGTTATGAACCGTTAGCTTTGGTAGAGGTGCGTCAGGCGATTGCCCAAGCCATCAACAAGGCCGATATTGTCGAGGCATTCTGGGGTGATTTAGGCGAAACCGACGGACACTTCGTTCCCCCCTCCATGGCGGACTACACCAGCAGTGAAGTGGATGACTACGAATACGATGTCGAGGCAGCGCAAGCAGCCCTAGCGGAAGCGGGCTATCCCGACGGTTTTGATCTTGACCTGTGGTACATGCCCGTAAGCCGCCCCTACTTCCCCAACCCCAAGCCCATTGCCGAAGCCTTTGCCGCTGAACTCAGCCAAATTGGCATCCGCGTCAATCTGCAGACTAAGGACTGGGGTGCTTACCTAGAGGATCGCAACACGGCCCCTGGATTCCAGTCATTTATGTTGGGCTGGACCGGTGACTACGGTGACCCCGACAATTTCCTCTACGCCCACTTCGGCCCTGGAGCCACCCAAGACCTTGGCGATTACCAAAACCAAGAGATGTTTGACCTGCTAAACCAGGCCCGAGTCGCCAGCGACCAAGCCGAGCGTGAGGACCTATACCAGCAGCTTGATGCCATGCTCTTTGAAGCAGCCCTCCGCATTCCCATCGTGCATTCCCAGCCGCTACTCGCCCAACGCACGGGAATTGCCGACTGGACACCAAGCCCATTGGGGAATGAGGATTTTTCGACAGTCGGGAAATCGTAGGAAAAGTGGATGGCTAGATACATTCTTGGACGATTGCTACAGCTAGTGCCGGTGTTGCTGGGTATTTCGCTGCTGGTGTTCGCGTTTCTGCACTTGATTCCGGGGGATCCAGCGGTGACGATGCTGGGCGATCGCGCCACCCCAGATCAGGTCGAGGCTTTGCGGGAACGAATGGGGCTGAATGAGCCGCTGCCGCTGCAGTATCTGACGTTTTTGGGCAGTCTGCTGCGGTTTGATTTGGGTACCAGCATCTTTACCGGAGTACCCATTTGGGAGGAAATTAAGCTGCGCTGGCCGGCAACGTTTGAGCTATCGGTGATGGCGATGCTGCTGGCGTTGGTATTAGGGATTCCGGCAGGGGTAATTGCCGCTGTCCGCAAAAACAGCATTGTTGACAATGTGATGATGAGCGGGTCGCTGCTGGGAGTGTCGATGCCGGTGTACTGGCTGGGGCTGCTGTTGGTGTATCTGTTTGCAGTCAATCTGCAGTGGCTGCCGCCAAGTGGACGGATAGGCATCAATGTAGGCTACGATTTTGAGCCGATTACGGGCTTTTTTATTTTGGATGCGATCGTCCAGGGCAATTTCGCAGCCCTGCGCGATGTCGCGTCACACCTAGTTCTACCAGCGGTGACACTTAGCACCATTCCCCTCGCAATCCTGGCCCGCATCACCCGCAGTGCCATGCTGGAGGTGCTTTCACAGGACTACATCCGCACGGCTAGAGCGAAAGGACTGTTGGAGTTTTGGGTGATCAGCAAACATGCGCTGAAGAATGCCATGCTCCCAGTTGTGACGATTGTGGGCTTAGAATTTGGCACGCTACTGGGCGGAGCGATTCTCACAGAAACGATTTTCTCTTGGCCGGGTATTGGCAAGTGGATTTATGAAGGCATCCTGCAGCGGGATTATCCTGTGGTGCAGGGAGGTGTAGTATTCGTCGCGTTTGTGTTTGTGCTGGTCAACTTGATTGTTGATATTTCCTACGCCTTTTTAGACCCAAGGATTCAATATAAATAGATCCATAGGCCACTGCGTACACACAAGTTTGTAGGAGGTGATGGAGTGATGGGGTGATGGTTATTGGGACTTATCGATGTCATTACCCTTCTCTAGTACCGGATTATTCAGAAATCCCCAAATTATCGGCCAGGAAGGCCCATTTATCCGCCACTTCCTCAATGAGCTTAGCGGTGGGCTTGCCAGCGCCATGTCCCGCTTTTGTCTCAATCCGAATCAGTACGGGAGCCTCGCCCTGATGAGCTGCTTGCAAGGCCGCTGCGAATTTGAAACTGTGGGCGGGTACTACGCGATCGTCATGGTCGGCGGTCGTAATTAGCGTAGCTGGATAGGATTTCCCTGAGGTCAGGTTATGCAGGGGCGAATAAGCTCGCAATGCCTGGAACTCAGCTTCGTTCTGCGGTGAGCCATAGTCTGATTCCCAGGCCCAGCCAATCGTGAACTGATTGAACCGCAGCATGTCCATAACGCCTACAGCAGGTAAGGCTGCGCCAAACAAATCATGCCGCTGCGTCATGCAAGCTCCGATCAGCAAACCACCATTACTCCCGCCCATAATGGCGAGTCTACTGGAGTTTGTGTATTGATTGGCAATCAACCACTCAGCCGCGCCAATAAAGTCATCAAAGACGTTTTGCTTGTTTAGCTTCGTTCCTGCCAGGTGCCAGGCTTCGCCATATTCGCCCCCGCCCCGCAAGTTTGGCACTGCGTAAACGCCGCCCATCTCGAGCCAGACCAGATTGCTGACTGAAAATCCAGGCGTTAGGGAGATACTAAAGCCGCCGTAGCCGTAGAGCAGCGTGGGATTTTGCCCATCCAATGTCAGTCCCTTTTTATAGGTAATGAACATCGGAACGCGGGTCCCATCCTTGCTATTGAAAAAGACCTGGGTAGTTTCGTAGTCGTCTGGGTTGAATTTGACCTGAGGCTGGCGATAGAGAGTGCTTGCCCCGGTGGTTAGGTCATAACGATAGAGGGTGTTGGGGGTGGTAAAGCTGGTGAAGCTATAAAAGGTTTCGGTGTCTTCGCGTTTGCCATCGAATCCCCCTGCAGAGCCGATTCCGGGAAGTTCAACATCGCGAATGAACTGGCCTTCAAGGTCAAAGATTTTGACCTGCGATCGCGCATCCTGCAAATAATCCGCTATGAACTGATGGTTCAGTACCCCAATACCCTGCAGCGTATCGGCGGATTCGGAAATGATTTCGCGCCAGTGCTCCCGTGCGGGTTGAGTGGTGTCAATAGCAATGACGCGGCCTTTCGGTGCATCTAGGTCAGTGCGGAACCAGAACAGCAAACCCTCATTATCAATTAGGCTAAACTCAGATTCAAACTCTGGAATCAGTTCAACAACAGGGCTGTCAGGAGTCTCTAAATCCTTATAGAAGACTAGGTTGCGTGGGTCGGTCCCTAACCAAACCGAAATAATCAGATACCGGCCATCCTCGGTGACGCTGCCGCTAAAGCCCCATTCCTTTTGGTCGGGACGCTCGTAGATCAGCACGTCCTGCGATTGGGGGGTGCCTAAGCGGTGGTAGTAGAGCTTTTGGTAATAGTTAACGGCTTCTAGCTTAGTGGTTTCGTCGGGTTCGTCGTAGCGGCTGTAAAAAAAACCCTGGTGGTCATGGGTCCAAGATGCGCCGGAAAATTTGACCCATTGGAGGTGATCGCTCAAGTCTTCCCCGGTATCAATGCGCCGCACTTTCCACTCTGTCCAATCGGAGCCTGAGGTGGAGAGTCCATAGGCCAAGTAGGTGCCGTCCTCACTGATGGCTATATTTTGGAGCGCGATCGTCCCATCTTCTGAGAGGGTATTGGGGTCGAGCAAGACCCCAGGCTCGGCGTCTAAGCTCGGCGCAGTATACAAGACGCTTTGGTTCTGTAAACCGTCATTCTTATAGAAGAAATACTGACTGCCTCGCTTGAAGGGAGTCCCGTACCGCTCGTAGTTCCAAAGTTCTGTCAGTCGCTCTTGCAGTTGCTGGCGCTGCGGTAGTTCGGCTAGATAACTGTCTGTGACAGCGTTTTGCGCTTCAATCCAGGTACGACTTGCATCTGAATATGGATCTTCTAGCCAGCGATAAGGATCCGGAATTGCAACACCATGGTAAGTATCGATCTGGTTGTCTTTACGGCTTTCAGGGTAGCTGAAGCGAGTCTGTTTCATACGGCAGAAGAAGCCTTGGGGTATTGAGTTCACACAAAGGGAGTAGAAATCTAAGAATCGTTTCTTTCGGCAACTGTCCTGGATTTCTAGGGGCCCTTTGACTCAATGATACTGGTGCAGAATTTTCTAGATATCAATTGACGTGTAAGTAGGCACCTCTTTAGGGGTACGACCGTCTTCTCCTTCAGTCTCGAGCTCATTGCCAATGGCAAATTCTTCCTCTTTCCGCTGAGCTTCGGCAACTGGGATCTTCGCACCGTTGATCACAGCTCCCAAAAGGCGGATATCCTCGTTCTCCTCTAACTGCTCTAGGACAGTGACCAGCACTGGTTTTTCGGTGAAGTCAGGGCGAGCCACAATGACCATACCGTCGCTTCTGGGTTCCAGCAGCATGGCATCATTGCTTGTCGTTAAGTCAGGTGCGTCGAAGATAATGAAATCAAACCGGGCCGAGACATCTTTCAAGAACCGGGCCATTTCATTGGAGTCTAAAATCACCGCTGGATTGCGCTGCGGACCGACCCCTGGCGAGATGTAGAGATTGGCTACTGTGGGCACCATCTGAACAGGGTCCGACAGATGGCCTCCGTAGTAACGCAAGGGCTCAACAACAGCTTGGTCGTTCGGTTTAATCCCCAAACGCCCTGATCGAGACGAGGTTCTCATGTTCATCTCAACGATGAGCGTACGGCGACCAGCTCGCGCTGAGGCAATGCCCAAGTTGAAAGCCGTTGTCGTTTTACCTTCGCTGTCGCGGGTGCTGGTCACCAAAATAGTATGGGGAACGCGCCCCTCATTGACCTGTACTCCAGAGATTTGTAGATTGCTTCGCAGGCGCTCGTAAATGTCGTTACAGCTGTGATTGGGGTCTGTAATCAGTGCCATGGCAGGCTTGCTGCGACGGGGTGCGATCGCCGGAATCAGCCCCAACAGCGGTATATCCTGCTGTTCGAACAGCTGATCCAGATCTTCGTAGGTCCGAACCGTCGAATCGAGCATGTCGAGGAGATACACGATCCCCCCGCCAACTGCAATGCCTAATAAACCACCAATGAGCAATACCGTTAGTGGATTAGTCGCCTCAACAGGAACAATTGCCGTCAGGGGTGGACTCGCAACCGACAAGCTGGTTACCGTCTCAGCCTCAGCGGCCTGAGCATCAATGCGCTTAGCCTGAAGTTGGTCATATAGCGCCCGCTTCAAAGCCACCTGTTGAGCTAGGCGATCACGATCCAACTGCTTGTTGGGTAAGCTCGCATATTGCCTTCTGAGCTGCTCTCGGGATTGCAGTAGAATCTGTTGCTGACTCTCTAGTACCTCCCGCTGAGTCCTCAAATTCACCAGCTCATTCGCTAGGCCAGCTCTAGCCGGGTCAAGGTTGCTGTCGATGCGGACATTAACGCCACTACTCACCAACTGTGACAGCCTACCACCGCCACCAATTACCTCACGGGCTCTTGCCTGCAGCTGATCGGCGTAGACGTTTAAGTTGTTCTGAATCTCAACCATGGTGGGATGCTCTTCGAGCAGGCCCTGCGATCGTAAAAGCCCCCATTGAGTTTCTGCTTCATAAATTCTGGCTCGCAGCTGAGCAATAATCGGATCCGCACTCAAAGCAGAAGAAACGTACGCCTCATCAGGGCTCAATCCCAGTTGAGCCTCGAGGCTGGCCATCTGGGCATTAATACCGGCTAAGGCAATGCGATTTTGCCGAAACTGAGCTTCACTCCCCGAGATCGCCCCTAGCAAACTGCCATCTTGCGCTGCTTGGATGGCAGGACCTTCAAGCCGGTCATAGGCTTCCAATGCCTGCTCGGCCTCACGCAGCTCACCTTCAATTCCAGGGAGGCGCTCTTCCAAGGCTTCGATAATCGCAGTGAGCCGTGCTTGGTTCGTAATCCGGCTCAACTCAATCATGTAATCGAACAGAAGATTGAGAACCGCTTCTGCTTCCGCTTCTGTGTCGGCGATGTAGGTGACCACGACCCGCTGCGGGCCATTATCATCCGCATCGATCTCGATGTCAGTGCTACCACGAATCTTGCCAGGGCTGACGTCAAAGCCTTGCTCTTGCAATTCCCCCGAAACAGGTTCCAGCAAAACATCGGCTAGCAGAAATTCACGGGTAATATTACCCTGGCCACGCTGCTGCAGCTCGACTCCTGTATTGGTGAAGGTAACGACTGGGGCATTTTCCACCAAGATGCCCTCAGATTGGAATTGCTCTTCGGGGGGCGGCTGAATGGCGACTACGCTAGACACGCCAAGCACTCCAAGGAAACCGGCAATACCTGCCCACTTGTATCGTTGGAGGGCTAGAACATAACGCTTAATGAGCGGAAGTACCATGGTATAGCTCTTTGTAAATCAGATGGGCATTTAACAAAACAGTTAATGTCTAAGGTGACTCATCCTGATGGTGTAGACTCAGCAGCTCTGCAATGACTCATTATGCATCCTGTATTCTCCAATATTAAGGGCCAAACAGGTCACCGGCAGAATCTGCTAAAGAATCGAAGAAAAGGATGAATCCCAACACGTCCCTGAAGGGTTGGGTGAAGACATTAAATCCGTAGGTAATACGGGCTAGTAGCGTGCGATTCACAATCACCACGTCGTTATTCCGCAGCGGTGGGTTCTCAGATGGATCACCCCGAAAAGCTTCGTTTCCATCTAAGGTTAGCGTAACGGCTTGACCTGCTTCTTCATCAAAGCGGACTAGCCCAATTTCTTTTAGGTTGGAAGTGTCTGGATTCAAGCCCGCTCTGACTAAAACGTCGGCAAATCGGCTACCGTTAGGCAGTTCAAGAGCCGTCAAGTTACCTCCCGTGGTCCCGCCAAGATTGCCACCACCATAGTTCAGAATCCGGACAGTAATATTCGGTCGAGCGATAGTGGAGCGGGCTACTAAGTCGCTATCGTACTCATCGAGAACAGCTGGGTCGAGACGTTCCACCAAAATCACGTCGCCATCTTGTAAGGCAACGTTGGGAATCTCCTGTCCCTCCTTCAGCGGTGTAAATAGGTCAAATACTTCCTCTTGCAAGTTACCGTCTGGCAATCGCCGTTGAATCACAACCTTACGCAAATCAGCCTCGCCAGTTGTGCCTCCGGCAGATAGGAGCGCAGTCGATATTTGGGGTGCACCCAGCGGATAAAATCCTGGTTGTACTACCTCGCCAAGAACCGTAACTTCAACCCCTCGTTGAGCCACCAAAGTCACACCCACCTCAGCAGGCATTCTTGTGTCTGGGTTCTCAACATATCGACTGTAAATTGTTGTAAGCCTATTTTCTGCCTCACGTAGCGTCAGACCACTGAAAGACGTAACGCCCTCGAGAGGAACGATGACATTGCCTTGAATATCCAGAGTGGCTTGGAAACTAAGATCAGGGAATCGAGGCACACTCACAAAAAAGCTATCACCAGGGCCCAAACGGTAGGTGTCAAAATCTAATGTCTCATCTGGAGTCTGCAAGATGAAGTTTTGTAAATCCAAGCCTGGCAGATCTTGTTGCTGAGAGGGGACCGGTAACCTTTGAGGCAGTTCTGGCAGTTCAGGATCGACTTCAGGTAGAGGTGCTGTCAGATCGAGATCAGGGTCAGGTATGGAGTCGGCTTCTGTTTCTGTATCTTCCGCTGGGCTCGGAGGGGGTGGGATAGTTCTAGGTTCTGAGTCAGTTTCTTCTTCCTCAGTGTCTTCGTGACCGTCAGCCAACATCGCCTCTATGGGCGTCGGCGAAGTTTGAGGAGCAGCAGCAAAGGCTGGCGACACTGCAGGTAAGAACCAGCAGGTCACTAGCAGCCCTGAACTGGCCCAATGAGGAAACTTACATAGCCATGCAAAGTGCGATTGAGAACTCACCCACGCCATAGCAACCACATTCACTCACAACGACAGAGGCTTTCGCATTGGTCAGAAGTACTGACCTAACGACCTATTTAAGCACAATGGCTCACCCTGCTTATTCAAGACCCAAATTTCGTAGAAATCGTTTCCTGAATACCTCTATACATCACGCAACAAACCACATCCGCTAGTTTCCCGAGAAAATGGAGGTCATGAGGCTGGTCTGAATGGTCTGTCCGATCGCGATCGCCTCTTCGGTATACGGGCGAATGTTGCCAATGGGTTCAATAGGCAGAAAGACGCTTACAGCTACCCATGGCATTCGCTGTCTCTCGGTCCATTGCTGAGCTTGATCGGCCCAGAACCAGCGACCGGGAGCAGGATGCCCGCCACTGGGCCAAGCGTACCACTGCACTACAGCAAAAGTTCGCTGCTCATCGACACCGCGAAAATAGCGGGCTGTCACCGGTATAGACTGCCCATCATCCCCAGAAACTGAGAAGCGAATGCGATGCAAATCACTTACCTGCCAACCCCTAGAACCAATGATGTCAACCCATTCCACTTCTGGCTGATCATCATGCCAAGGCTGCGGACGTAGCAGTAGCGCAAATCCATTTGTTGCAGCTGCTGCATCGGTAGCTAGGTATTCTGTTAGCCCCCAGTCGTTGCCACCAATTCTGACTTCCTGTTGCAAGTTAACCTGCCACCCCGGCAGATCCAAAGCAGTAGTCCGCAAAGCCTTGATTTGATTAATTTGGGGCGCTTTCAAAGGCGCACTCCACGGCCATTGACCGCTGAAGTAGCTAGGCGCCGCAGCGATCGCCACAATTACCGCTAAAACAGCGACCAGCGCCCATTGTAGGAGCCGCTTCTGTTTTGCGAAGGGGGCGACCCGCTGGGGGACAGAAATTTCCTCAGGAATAGACACGGCTACACCATAGATTCAGTTTCGGCGTTAACGGCCAGTCGCTCTGGTACATACCGCTGCACCAAATTTACCAGGCCAATCAACATCAGTAACATAATGGCTGAATACACATCGCCACCCCAGCTTTCATGCAGCCAGTGAAAGGCCGCTTCGTTGCCTACACCGTGGAAGTAGCTCAGCACAGCATTACGAATAATATTCCCCACAACACTGATGGCTACCGTTCCGGTTAGGAACACTCCTAGGCGTAGGCGTGATTGCCACAGCTGGGTCCAGTAGACCAACATGAGGGACACATAGAGGCTCGTGAAGAGCATCTTAAGCCCTGCACAGTGGGGAGCCACTTCCACCATTTGGTCATTAACCCGCAGATAAATCTGATCCACTGTGACATCAATACCGCCTTGCTGTAGCAAAAAGCCTGCGACCGTAGCGATAAAGCTTTGCAAAGGCAAGATATAGGGCTCAATTAGATAAGGCAGTTGACTGGGCGTAGCAAACACCACCAACACCAATGGAAAACCCATCAGCTTCAGGCCCGGTAGCCCCTTCAAGCTGAGGCACAAGCCTGCCAGAATGAATGGAAATGAAATATTAATCCAATCAGGCAGTTGACTCAAATACAGTACAGCCCCTAAGCCTAAAAGCCCTAGCCCTGCAGGATGAGTCTGTTCAGGTAACTGTCGCCATTGCAAGCGTTGAGTCCAGGCAAGGTGCGCGGCTAGGGGAAGTCCGAGCAGTCCATGACTAAAGTATTCATGTTGAATACTGATGGACTTATTGAGCCAGCCATCAACCCAGTGCCAAAGAACAGGGCCATACAGAACAACCAACAGCCCCAACATCGCTAGGGATAAAGGGGTAGCCGGCAAGCGGGACAGATTGTTTCGCGGCGATAGCGAGGATGCTCTCATAGCAGTCTCCTTTGCAAACAGCAGATACGGTTACACGAGGCAGGCTTAAGGCGAGCGGTTGGCTTGCGGTTAAACAACTGTCATGGTTTCTTTGAGCGGTTGGCTCTGATGAATTGTTTGGGCAATTACCGTGACAACTTGATCCACTTGGGCAGCTGTCATCCCGGGATACATCGGTAAGGAAAGAATCTCCTGGCTCAGGGTTTCGGCCTGGGGAAAATCACCAGGCTGATGGCCCATAGACTTAAAGGCGGGTTGTAAATGACAGGGTACTGGGTAGTGAATACCAGTTTGAATGTCGTGCTCTTTGAGGATAAGCTGCAGAGCCGTTCGATCAACCGGACAATCTTCCGTGATGCGAATGATATAGAGGTGATAGACATGGCCTTCACCACATTCATTCTTGATTGGGACAACCCCAAACTCCCGCAACGATGCTAAGCGCTGATCGTAGTGTTGAGCAACTTGATTACGGGTTTGATTCCAAGCGGGCAAAAGTGGCAATTTTAAGTTCAGGACCGCCGCTTGCAGCGTGTCGAGGCGACTATTGGTTCCACCTGATTCAGTGTGAAAATATTTACGGACAGCGCCATAGTTGCGCAGCGATCGCGCGGTTTGGGCCACCAGCTCCTGCTGCGTCAACAAC